>JAILBY010000248.1 GCA_024680655.1 Clostridiales bacterium
TTGGGAGCGTTCTGGCTTGGCTTTCCGCCGGCCATATTATTCGGGGCGAACGACGAGCCGGAATTAAATCCTGTTCCGGGCCTGTTGTTAAAGCCGCCTTGATTGTTGCGGTTAAAGCCGCCCTGGCCGCCGCGATTGAAACCGCCCTGATTGCTGCGGTTAAATCCGCCTTGGCTGTTGCGGTTGAAGCCGCCCTGATTGTTGCGGTTGTCGCGCTCGCGGTTTTGGTAGCCGGCGCGAGCTTGGGCGCCGGTAAAGCCGCCTGAGCGGTTTTGGTTGTTATTGTAACCGCCGCGATTGTTATTGTTGTTTCTATTCCATTGGCCCTTTGGGTGGTCGCTTAAATTTCCGGCCTTGACGTTGGGTCTTGCGGAATTTAGAGAGAATGAGGCCGCGGGCCTTCTTGCAGGAGCCTGAGAAGGAGACTTTTGCGCCGAAGGATTTCTTGGAGCGCTTGAAGGAGTCTCAGCGGCGTTTGAAACCGGCTTCTTTTCTTCAGTCTCAGCAGGCTTGGCCGCCTCTTGATTTTTTGATGCGGCAGAAGTTGAAGCCGCGTTGTTGGCGGTTGCGTTTGGAGCGGCGCGTTTTTTTACCAAAATAACCTTTTTCTTTTTTTCAGACGGAGCCGCCGATTCCGCGGCGCTATCCGCAGTTTTGGGGGCCGCTGATTTTTTGTGCAATACAACTCCGCTCTTTTTCTCTGTGTCTTCTGCCATTAACTATTATTCCTCGTCCTCTTTAAATTCAAACTCTACCCCGCACTTGGGACAATGTGTCATGTCGAGAGTTATCACCGCGCCGCACTCAGGGCATCGATATTCTTCCTCGGCCTCTGAATCGGCTTGCTCAGTTGATTCGGACTGGGAAGCGCTTTCCTCCGCTCCGTCCTCTTCCACAAATTCCACGTTTTGGTTGATAAGCTCGTTGATTTTTTCCAAGTCTTCCTTAGAAACGCCCTCAACATTGATTGACTCGTAATTGTCAACAAACTTTTGAACGTCTTCAATTCCGGCTTCCTTGAGAAGACCGGCCACACGCTCGTCAACGCCTGGCAATTCCGCAATCGTAGCGATTTCTTCATAGTCGTCGTTAAAGAGGCTCTGGGCGTTTTGCCTTGTGGCAATCTCGCTAAAGTCAAGCTCAGCGGCCTGCTCCTCAGTCTTAACGTCGATATTCCAATCGCAAAGACGGTTGGCCAAACGAACGTTCAAGCCCTGCTTTCCAATAGCCAAAGAGAATTGGCTGTCCGGCACAATCGCCAAGGCTTGCTTTTTGTCTTGGTCAAGAATGATTACCCTTCCGACTTCGGCCGGGCTCAAGGCGTTTTTAATGAAAACAGTGGGCTCCGGATCGTATCTCAAAACGTCGATTTTTTCTCCAAGCAATTCGTGGATAACGTTTTGGATGCGAACGCCCTTGAGGCCTACGCAAGCTCCAACTGGATCCACATCCTCGCGAGCGCTGGAAACGGCAATCTTTGTGCGGTAGCCGGCCTCGCGAACAATCTTGTTGATTTCGACAGTTCCGTCAAGAACCTCAGGAACCTCAGACTCAAGAATTGAACGAACCAATTCCGGCGCCGAGCGTGAAAGAATCAACTGAATGTTGTTGGCAGTCTTTGAAATGTCAACAACCAAGGCTCTGATTCGCTCGCCCTTCTCATATTTTTCGCGCGGAGACTGGTATTTTACAGGAAGAACGCCCTCAACCTTTCCAAGGTCAACGTAAATAGTGCCGTTTCTTTCGCGCTGGAAGTAACCGATGATGATTCCGCCAACCTTGTCCTTGTATTCGCTGTAAAGGTTGTCTTTATAGCTTTCGTTCAAGCCTTGGTGGCCAGACTGTTTTCCTGTTGAAACAGCCGAGCGGTCGTAGCTTTTTGGATCTTCCGGAATGTCAAGCTCGTCTCCGATTTCGCAATCAGGGCTAAGCTCGCGAGCCTCGTCCAATTCAATTTCTGTAACAGGATCGTAAACGCCGTCAACAACTTCCTTTCTTGAATAAAGGGTGACGTCCGTAGGAATTCCAGCCTCATCCTCGTCGAAAGCGACTACAGCGTTTTCATTTGTTCCGTGAGCGCGCTTGTAAGCGGCCACAAGCATATTTTCAATTACTTTTTTAACCGCGTCAGGCGAATAGCCTTTTTCTTCCATAAGTTCTTTGATAGCCTCAGCCATCGACGACGATTTGTCTTGAACTTTTTTCTTACCTGCCATAAAGTCTACCTCTATTTATATTTATGAGCGTAAAAATTTCGCTTTAGCAATGTCTTCGTATTTATAAGACTTTCTCTCGCCCTCGCAATTTAGGGTGACAGACTTAGAATCCGCCTCTTCAATAATTCCCGAAACCCAATCGGAAATGTTTTTATCCCACACTCGAATCTCCGTTCCCTTAAAGAGCGCGAACTCGGCCGCGTTCTTAATGTTTCGGTCAGTGCCTGGAGAAGTCAACTCCATATACGTGTCGTCAGTGCCAAGCAAAGCCTCAAGGCGGGGCAAAAGGGCGTGATGAACTTTTGAGCAATCCTCAACGCCGATGGTTTTTGTTGAATCCTGGCTGGCTATCACGGCGCTGATTTTTACCGTAGTTTTTTGCGGAATGATTTTGAGGTCAACAAGAACGTAGCCCATTGAGCGAACCAAAGGCTCGCATTCTGAATAATGTGGAATTGTGTTTAAGTCAATAAAATCCATTTACACCGCGCCAAAAAAAAAGACCTGCTTTCGCAAGTCCACTTTAAAAGGAGATTAAAATGTACGCTCCTAAAATAACAAATATGAAAAAAAATGTCAATACAATATAGAAAAAAAAGGACAAAAAAAAGCTTTCATAAGCCGATTCACGGTCTAGAGCAGCTTTTTTTAATGGTTGAACAATCGGCTTTTTTATTATATAATTGTTTTCTATGATTTGGGTTATTGGTTCTACAGGAATGCTGGGCGCGGAGTTTTGCCGCTTGCTGGAAAAAAATAAAATTCAATTTGTCGGAACTTCAAGCGACGTTGACGCGCGCGAATATTCGGCGCTAAAGGCCTTTGCCGACAAGTGGGAAACTGAAAATTATATGGAAGCCCACAAAAACGGAACCGCCGGCCGCATCCAATGGATTGTCAACTGTTCGGCCTACACTGCCGTTGAAAAGGCTGAAAGCGACAAAGAGGCCGCCAAAGCGCTTAACGTCGACGCCGCAAGAAACATAGCGCGAACAGCCAGGGAAATCGGCGCCAAGTTGATTCACATTTCAACCGACTATGTTTTTAACGGAAGGGCGACGTCTCCTTACCAAGAAAGCGACGCAAAAAGCCCCTTGGGAGTTTACGGACAAACGAAGTCGGACGGCGAAGACGAGATTCAAAAATTGATGACCCAATACTTCATCATCAGAACCTCTTGGCTCTACGGCTTCAACAGGCCCAATTTTGTCTACACAATGGCAAAATTAATGAACACAAAAGAAGAAATAAAAGTCGTGAACGACCAAATCGGAAGCCCCACCTTCACAGCCGACTTGGCGGAAGCAATGCTAATGATTATAAAAAACTGCGAAAAGGCGGGAACCAACATTTTCAGCAAGGAAAAAGTTCCTTACGGCGTTTATCATTTTACAAACGAAGGCAAATGCAGTTGGTTTGACTTTGCGCTTGAAATCCAGCGCTTGTTAAAAAAATACAAGCTTATTTCAAACGATTGCAAGGTCAACTCTTGCACAACCCAAGAATACGGCGCCAAAGTCGAACGCCCCGCGTATTCAGTTTTGAGCAAGGAAAAAATAAAGGCGGCTCTAAAAACAAAGATTCCTAAATGGCAGG
>JAILBY010000101.1 GCA_024680655.1 Clostridiales bacterium
TGCCTTGCAGAAGGCGCGGAAGAAAAGCCTCAGGTTGATTGCCTTAGGGAACTTGGCTGCGAAGTGATTCAAGGTTTTTACTACAGCAAACCCATTCCTATTGAAGAATACGAAAAGAAATATCTTTGAGTCCAAATCCTACGCGTTTTTGCTCTTGCAAACATCAAGCCACTTTATGTAGTTTGAATATTTTTCAAGTTCGGGAATCGTAAGTTCAATCGCGCTGTTTGAGCTTCCGCAAGCGGGGAAAACCGTCTGAAATCTCTTTAAGGATTCGTCAAGGTAGACCTTTACGTTTTCTTTTACGGCAAAGGGGCAAACGCCGCCCGGCGCATGTCCAATGTAGGACTCCACTTCTTCAAAGGGAATCATTTTTGCCTTGCAGCCAAAAGTTCCGCGATATTTTGCGTTGTCAACTTTTACGTCTCCCGCGCACAAAATTAAAACAGGCTCGTCGTTAACCAAAAAGGAAAGCGTCTTTGCGATGCGTGCGCCTTCTGTATTTAACGCTTGGGCCGCAAGTTCAACAGTGGCGCTTGATTCCTCAAGCTCAATTATTTTTGAATCCATTCCAAATTCAGCAAAATATTTTTTTACATTTTCTATAGACATAACATTCCGCCTTGAAGATATTTTATTATTGAATAATTTATCATTATTTAAAATAATTCACAAGTTCAAACGCAAGTTGGCGATTATGCGCTATAATCTTTTATAAGAATCTTCCAAAAAAGTTTTAGCTGATTCTTAGGAGGTTCCAATGCCAATAATCGCAGCCTTTATGGTTCCGCATCCGCCGATGATTGTGCCGGATGTGGGCCGTGGAAGTGAAAAGCAAATTGAAAAGACGATTGCGGCCTATGAAAAAGTTGCCGATGAAATTGCGGCGCTTAAACCGGAGACCATAATCATTTCAAGTCCCCACAGCGTGATGTATGCGGATTATTTTCATCTCTCTCCGGGAAAAGGGGCATGCGGTTCTTTTGCCGATTTTAGAGCGCCTCAAGTTAAATTTGAAATGGAATACGACCAAGAGCTTGTAAACCAAATTGAAAATAAAGCAAAATCCATGCGTTTTCCGGCCGGCACTCTTGGCGAAAAAAATCCTTCGCTTGACCACGGAACAATGGTTCCCCTCTATTTCATTCTAAAAAAATACAAGGATTTTAAACTTGCGCGGACAGGACTTTCCGGCTTTGACCTTTTAAGGCATTATGAATATGGCATGCTCATTAAGGACGCTGTAAAAGATTTGAACAGACGCGTTGTTTTTGTTGCAAGCGGAGATTTGTCCCACAAGCTTCAGGATTACGGGCCCTATGGTTTTGCGGAAGAAGGTCCTGTTTACGACAAGCGGATTATGGAAGTGTGTTCCTCCGCGCGCTTTGGTGAGCTTTTTGATTTTGATGAAAACTTTTGCGAAAGGGCAGCCGAGTGCGGACATAAATCTTTTGTGATAATGGCAGGCACTCTTGATGGCCAGGCGGTAGAGGCAGAGCAATATTCCCACGAAGATGTGACAGGGGTTGGTTACGGAATCTGTTCCTTCATTCCCAAGGGTGATGACAAGGGCAGGCATTTTTTAAAGGCAAGGCTAAAATCTGTGGAAGACGAGATTGAGGAAAAGAAAAATGAATCCGACGCCTATGTAAAACTTGCCCGGGAATCCGCAGAATATTTTGTAAAAAACGGCAAAGTTATGCCGCTGTCTGATTGCCCGAAAGAATTATCGGACAGGCTTCCGCCAGAACTTTTGGAAACCAGGGCAGGCGCTTTTGTTTCCGTCCACAAGTTTGGAGCCTTGCGAGGCTGCATTGGAACGATAGCCCCGACGCAAAAAAATCTGGCCCTGGAAATAATTCAAAATGCGGTGAGCGCTGTTTCCAGAGATCCGCGCTTTGAGCCTGTTGATGAAAGCGAGCTAAAATATTTGGACATAAACGTGGATGTTTTGGGCGAGGCGGAAAAAATTTCTTCCCCATCAGAACTCGATGTAAAAAAATACGGAGTGATTGTAGAGAGCGGCTACAAACGCGGCTTGCTTCTTCCAGACCTTGACGGAGTTGATACGGTTGAACAGCAGCTTTCGATCGCAAGGCGAAAAGGCGGCATTGGTCCGGACGAGAAAGTTGATTTATACAGATTCCAAGTTGTGCGGCATTATTAGATTTGAGGTTGTTCGGATTTTCCTGATTAGAAGTAG
>JAILBY010000051.1 GCA_024680655.1 Clostridiales bacterium
CAGTTGGACGAAGCGGTGTGCCGCTGTCAGTGGCAGAGTAAGGCACAACGCTGAGATAAAAAACAAGGAGCAATACGAAACGCTCCAAGTGAGTAGTGCGACTATGTTTTTGACGGAAGTGCAGCTCATTCGTAATGAGCAGGTCGCAGGTTCGAGTCCCGTCACCAGCTCCACGCAAAAAGCCTTGATACTATTATGTATCAAGGCTTTTAATATTATTTCTATCTTGTGTAAAGTTATACCACTTTACACGCTTTTATTCTTCATTTTCAGAAATGTTTATCTGTATTCCGTTTACCTCTACCCCATCATTTGCCCTTATCAGAATATATTTTGTGCCGTTGATAATCTTTGTCTGCACAAGGTCGCTTCTTTCGGGATTAACCTTTATGCTTACATCCGGCGTTTTAACTTCAAACTTTTTAACATCAACTATATTCTTCGGGCTTATTTCTGTATCTGCACCGAACTGCAAATCATATTTTTCTTTGAATACTTCTATTTTTTCTTCTGAAACACCGCTTGATTCAAGCACATCAGTAAACTGTCCCTTTGAAAACTTCAAAGGTTCGGGATTTTTTGTTTCCTTGTACTCTTCAATAATAACGGCAATTTGGTCGTGTACACCCTGAACAACATCGAAGCTGCAATCCTCTGCAACTGTTTCTTCAAGAATATTTTGGAATGTCTCTTTCTGCTGTGCAGGTGGCATAGGAAATTCCGTCTTGAAAACAGTATCAATAAAATCACTGTGTGCCTGTGCAATATCTTTTGAATAATAAAGTGCATTATAAATATTTGCGGCTCTGTCGTCAAACGATGGAAACATAAAGCCAAATTCTGGTGCTGATACTGCCCAGTCAGGTGAAATTGTCTTAAATCTGTTTTCGTGTGCATAGTAGCCAAGTGTAGGCTTGGTAAGTTTTACGGGACATATAGCACAAACAAAATAAGAAAAAACATTTTCAGAGCCGTCCTCTATCTGTTCGCCGTCCTTTGAATAACTCGGCACATCATATTTGTCACAAGCGAGTAAAATCAAATAATTACCCTCAAATTTTATTGATTGAATTATTCTGCCCATAAACTCGTGCAACGCTTCATCGTCCTGCAAGGAGGAATTGCGAAGAGCCATAAGAAGATTATGTTCATCGCTGTCAACCACCTGCTGAGTGGCAAATTCAATATCAATAAGGTTTTTACCAAGAGTTCCTGAAAGAGTCTTTTTCAAAACTGAAAGCAACTGTTCTGTTTCTTCCTGTCCCATAATTCCCAAAGACTGATTAAACTCTGAAACAACCTCTTTGTGTTCGTTGACATAACAGCCTCTTACTCTTGAAATACTGCTTTTATCCGCACGAAAACGGCGTCGTATTTCTGAAACTTCCTTTTCGTTCATAATAGCCTCCAAATAGAATTTGTGCCTTTTATTTTATCATAAAAGGCATAAAAAAGAAAGAAAAAGAGCATACGAAAAAATATTTCCGAATACTCTTTTTATATTCTGTATTTATCTTTCTTTACCCACAAAGAAAAGTGCTATTGTGCCCGGACCTGCATGTGCACCGATAACAGGGCCTATGAAATTGATAACAACTTCCTTTACGCCTATTTCTTCCTTTATCATATCGGCAAGTTCTTTTGCTTCTTCATAGCAATCGCCGTGGCTGATAAATATTGTCTGTTCCTGCGGATTTGTGGCTGTTTCTTTCATCTTTTCAAGCAACGCTCTTATTGATGCTTTTCTGCCCTTTGCCTTTGCAACATTTATAAGTTTACCCTCATTATCAACATGAAGAACAGGCTTAATGTTGAGCATTGTACCAACAACCGCTGTTGTTGCTGAAACTCTGCCGCCTCTTTTAAGGTGAAACAAATCATTTACTGTAAACCAATGAACAAGGTTAAGCTTATTGTTTTCAGCAAAATCTCTTACTTCATCAATGCTCTTGCCTTTTTCCTTTTCCTTTGCTGCAAGATATACAAGTAAGCCCTGCCCCATTGAAGCTGCAAGAGTATCAACTGTATAGATTTTTCTGTCAGGATACTTTTCTCTTAAATCCTCTGCGGCAACTGTGCTTGCACTGTAAGTTCCGCTAAGACCTGATGAAAAACCAAGGTAGAGAACATCCTTGCCCTCTTTGAGTATTTTCTCCATAACCTCAATGAACTGGTCAACATTGACCGCAGAGGTTTTTGCGTCTGCTCCATCTCTAACTTGTTTATAGAAATCCTCAAAAGAAATTTCTCTTCCGTCTGGATAGTTATAATATTGTTTACCATCAACTGAAACAGAAAGAGGTAATACTTCAAGAGATAATTCATCAATTAAATTCTGTGGCAAATCGCCTGATGAATCTGTCATAATTACAAAATCATTCATCTTATAATCTACTCCTTAAAAAACTTTTCTTAATAGTATCATATATTTATTATGTTACGCAAGATTTTTAAAGAAATTTAATAAAACATCATTAGCTTGCATAGTATTTTTACTTAAAATCTTTTTATTTAATGGAATAAAGAACAAATTGTGAAATTTTTGTAAACCTTAAAATTTACTATTGACTATTAGTCATTTTTGTAGTACTCTATCCTTTGGAACAAATGACTAATAGTCAATCTTGTATTTTAGTGGGTGATATAATGGCTACTATATCTGAAAAGAAAAATGAAAAAAGAATGAAAATATTAGAATCTGCTTTTTCGCTTTTCACAAGCAAAAGCTTTTCTGAAACAGCCATTGATGAAATAGTCAAGACGGCTGGTGTTGCAAAGGGCACATTTTATCTTTACTTTAAAAATAAGTATGATTTGCTTGACCAAATCATAATTTACAAGAGTACGGATTTAGTAAAAGAAGCTTTTTACAAGCTCGATGAAAAATCTCAAAAGGAAGATATGAGCCTTTACGACAAAATGATTTTCTTCGGTGATTATATTCTCGATTATATGACTGAGAATAAAGAGCTTACAGCTCTTATAAAAAAAGATTTGCCAGGTTGCTTTGATGAAATAATCAAGAGTAACGACTCTTATCTGAAAAATTCTATCGAAAAGCTCGTTATTGACCTTATCAATATAAAAAACATTTCCGAAAAAGAAGCTTTGAAAAGGCTTTATGTAATCGTAGAAATGGTAGGAAGTGTTGCTTGTACTGCTATTTTATATAACAGACCATATCCTGTTGAGGAGATAAAGCCTGTTTTATATTCAATTATAAAAGATATGATAAAGGGAGATGCTGACTAATGATTGGAAAATTAGCCAAATGGATTACGTTCCATCCAAAAACAGTTGCTCTCGTAGCCTTGCTTTTGCTTATACCAAGCATAATCGGTTACGCCTGCACCTTCGTAAATTATGATATTCTTTCATATTTACCAGACAATTTAGACTCCGTTAAGGGTGAACAAATCCTTGACCAGACTTTTAATGATGCGGCAAGTTCTTTTCTTATTGTTGAAAATATGCCGTCAAAATATACCGCTGATTTAAAACAAAAAATACTTCAAATTGACGGTGTTAATGATGTTATGTGGGTTGATAGCCTTTTGGATATATCAGTTCCCGTTGACTCCTTGCCAGACGCTGTAAAGGAAATCTTTTACAGCAAAGACCAGAACGCAACAATGCTTATGATTAAGTATGATGAATCTGGTGCTTCTCAAAAAACTATGGACGCTATCCATTCAATCAAAAAGATTATGAATGAAAAATGCTTCATAAGCGGTATGTCAGTTATAAGCACAGACACAAAAGACCTTGCGGATAAGGAAGCACCTATCTATATTGCTCTTGCAATTGTTCTTGCACTTATAACAATGACTTTCTCAATGGAATCATGGCTTTTGCCTTGTGTATTGCTTGCGTCACTCGGTATTGCAATAATTTACAATATGGGCACAAATATCTTTATGGGGCAGATTTCATATATAACACAATGTATCGCCGCCATTTTACAATTAGGCGTTACTATGGACTATTCTGTATTCCTTATAGACAGATACAACGAAGAAAAGGAAAAGAGCTCTGATAACCGTGAGGCTATGGCTCGTGCGATTGAACAAAGCTTCGTTTCTCTTGCAGGTAGTTCACTTACAACAATATTCGGCTTCCTTGCATTGTGCTTTATGACCTTTACACTCGGTCTTGATATAGGTATCGTTATGGCAAAGGGCGTTGTATTTGGTGTTCTTGTTGTTACAATCGTTTTACCAGCCTTTGTTCTTATCCTTGATAAGCCTATTTCAAAATATCATCACAAGAGCCTTGTTCCAAAATTTGACAAACTCAATAATTTCATTTTGAACCATAAAAAGATATTCATTACATTATTTATAGTTGCTTTAATTCCTGCTTTTATTTGTCAGAGTGTAGTTCCTGTTTACTATAACCTTGCAGATTCACTTCCGCAGGACTTGGATTCAATCGTTTCGCTCAACAAATTAAAAGAAGAATTCAATATGGCAACAACTCACTTTGTAGTTATTGATGATAGCTTACCTGCTGGCGAGCTTTCAAAAATGGAAAGTGAAATCAAAAATATCAAAGGTATTTCAAGCGTTTTAGCTTACAACGACTTTATCGGTATTGCAATTCCTGATAATATTGTTCCCGACTCTTTGAAAGAAATTGCAAAAAAAGACGGTTATCAGCTTCTTATGGTAAATTCAAAATACAATTCAGCAACAGAAAAATGCAACAAGCAGATAACTGAGCTGAATAATATCGTTAAAAAATATGACTCTAACGCTATGATTACGGGTGAAGGTGCTTTGAGTAAAGACCTTGTTACCGTAACCGACCGTGACTTTACAGTTACAAGCATAATTTCAATAGCCGCAATATTCCTATTGATTGCGATTTGCTTCAAGTCAATTTCAATTCCTACTATTCTGATACTTGCTATTGAGCTTGCAATTATGCTAAACAAATCCTGTGCGTTGATTACGGGTGCAACAATTCCGTTTATAGCACCTACTGTTATCGGTTGCGTTCAGCTCGGTGCAACGGTTGACTACGCTATTCTTCTTACCTCCCGTTTCAGAGAAGAAATCAGAAACGGACACGATAAAGAAACAGCAATCAGAAACGCTACAAACGCAGCAGGCCGTTCAATATTCCAGAGTGCCGCTGTTTTCTTCGTTGCTACCTTCGGCGTGTATATGATTTGCGATATTTCTATTATAAAGAGCATCTGTTCATTACTTGCAAGAGGTGCAATAATCAGTGCTTTGGTTATTATCTTTATGCTTGCACCGATACTTGCTTCAAGTGAGAAATTCATCGCAAAGACAACATACGGTTGGCGTGAAGATAAAACCTTTGCCTTTTTGA
The DNA here is from genome assembly GCA_024680655.1 of Clostridiales bacterium. Lineage (GTDB taxonomy): Bacteria > Bacillota > Clostridia > Oscillospirales > Acutalibacteraceae > UMGS263. The sequence goes on from JAILBY010000051.1 coordinate 5,341, forward strand.
AAAAGAAAAAGGCTAATAATTGAGGAGGTAATTAAAATGAAAAAATCAAGTATTATTGCAAAAATAATTTGCTTTGCTCTTGCTTTAACAATTATTGTTGGCTCTGTTGCGGGCTGTTCAAAAAATAAAGACAAAAACACAATAGGCGATTCAGAAACTCAGAAAAAGGTTCAGCAGGTATTTACAGACAAGGCTGGCTCAGTAAAGAAATCTGAAACAGTTTATGCAAACCTCAACTACGACGGAACAGTTAAAAGCACAAGCGTAACCGACTGGCTTCATACAGATAAGCCACAGGTTGCAGTTGATGATACAAGTGATTTGAAAAACATCTATAATGTAAAAACAGATATTGACCCTGTTATGAACGGTGAAAATATCGTATGGAATATGGATACAACTGATTTGTATTACAGCGGTACAACCGAACAGAGCTTACCTATAAGCGTAAACATAAAATATTTCCTTGATGATAACGAGATTAGTGCAAATGAAATCGCTGGAAAATCAGGCAAGGTAAGAATTGATATTGAGTTTATCAATACAGACAGCAAAGTTGTAAATATCGGCGGTAAAAATGCAACTATCTATAACCCGATAATCGTTGTAGGCGGTATGATTTTAAATCAGGAGCATTTCCAGAATATCGTTGTTAAAAACGGTACATCAATCGGCGACGGCAACAAGCAGATTGCTATGCTTGTAGGCGTTCCTGGTGCTAACGAAAGCTTAGGTCTTGACACAATCAAGCTTGAAGGCTTTGAAAGCTTCGATTTCTCAACAAGTTACAGCATAACTGCTGACGCTACTAATTTTGAATTGAGCAACATTATGTTTGCCGCTATCCCTGTTGCTTCAATAGACAGCTTCGGTGTTGGTGAATTGCCAGACAGCATTTCTGACGCAAAGACAAAGCTCAAAGAGTTGCAGACACTTCAAGAGTCTATTCAGAGCCTTGGTTTAGACCAGCTTCTTAACTCTTTCTTCTCTGACTCAAAGAACATTCAGTCAATAAACACACTTATCACTAACGCAACAACTTTATATAACAACAATAAAGTTCTTATTGATGTTTTACCTCAGTATCTTACAAAAGAGAACATTGATAATCTTAATAAGCTTGTAGCAGACCTCAACCAAGTTGATATGGATAAGCTTACAAAGACTCTTTCTGACCCTCAGATGCAGGCTCTTATCCAGAAGCTTCCTTCTCTTGCAAGCTCAATGAAAAATTTACCAGCACTTACTGCTGATATTGAGGCTTTAACTCCACTCTTTGACGCATTATCAAAGGATATGCAAAACCCTGAAATGCAAAAGGCTATAAACAATCTTCCTCAGACTCTTGCCGCTCTTTCATCTATGCAGGAAACACTCACAAAGAATAAAGAGCTTATATCTGCTCTCAACAAGCTTGTAAGCAACGAAGGCACTGAGGCAATAGCTTCTCTTTCAGGTGCTCTCAACAAGCTTTCAGGCGGTGATATAAACCTTACAAGCATAACAAACAATGCCGATGAAATAATCGAAAGAATGGACCATTGGCTTCAATTCGGTAAGGAATATAGGCTCTTCACAACTGCACCTGATTATATGGAAACAAATGTAATGTTCGTTTTACAGACTCCTGGTATTTCAGTAGAAAAGGTTGAAGAAGCCGAAGAAGAAGAAACAAAAACAAATCCTTTTGTAAAATGGTTCAATGATACATTCAAAAAGGATAAAGACGAAGAAACAACTTCCAACTAATTTTTCTCTCTCATATTTTTTCATTGAAAAGAACCCCCTGCTCAAAGCAGAGGGTTCTTTCATTTTATAACAAGCACTTATTTCATGCTGTTTTCATAAGCCTGAATCATCTTCTTAACCATCTGACCGCCGACAGAGCCTGCCTGACGAGATGTTAAGTCACCATTGTAACCCTGTTTAAGATTTACGCCTACTTCACTTGCTGCTTCCATCTTAAAACGGTTAAGAGCATCACGAGCTTCTGGTACTACGTTCTTACCTGACATTTTTATTCACCCCTTGTGTTTTTATTTTCTTTGCGTTTGCAATATTATTGTTCACAAGCGATGATTTTTTATTATTGAAAAATTTTGTTAATTTTTAAAATTTTTGCTTATATTTTAGTTTTATTCAACTTTCGTCAGGGGTTTAACTAACAATATTAAAAATACAACTTATCAACCTTAGGCACAAGCTCACAAAGCTGTTTAGTGCAGTTTTCAATAACAGCAGTATTGTCAGGAGTGCGTTTCATTGTTCTTCTGAGAAGTCGTGTATATCCAATTATTCTTGACATAATAACAGCATCATCAATAAATGCCTTATCCTTGTCCTCAAAGTAATATTTAAGTGAAATTTCCCAGAACTTTTCACCAGTTTCAAAATCAATACCGAGGAACTGCTTTATATTATCGTGGTCTGTTTCGCTGAAACCAACATAAGAAAGATACATTTGTGACAACTCAAAAACAGGATGGCCTACTGAAAGAGTATCCATATCAATCAAAAGATTTTCTTCACCCTGTCTCATAATGTTCTTGATATGATAATCGCCGTGAATCATATTGTTTGTTTCAGGGATTTCCTCAAAGAGCTTAACAAGCTTTTCGCCGATTTCTTTCGGAAGGTGAGGCTTAACATATTCAGCCCAGGCTATTGCCTCTTTCCTCTTACTTGGAAGCTCACCATCTTTGAGCATAGTTTTATGCATTATTTTAAGAATTTCAATGCTCTGTTTTGCAATTTCATCAATATCTTCGCCAGCATTTATAAGCTTTGAAAATGATTTAGCATTAAGCATTTCAAAAACAGAGCCGTATAAATCGCCAACCTGAACAACATCATAAGGAATAGCAGTAGGAATACCCATAACAAACGCCTTACGAGCAAGTTCTCTTTCGTTATGTATTTCTTCAAGTGAATCTGGATTTTTATATAACTTAACAATTGTATCCTTGTCAATGCGATAAACTATACCGTTAGAGCCTTCACCGATAACCTCACAGCCCTCAACAGAAATCTTTCTGTATGCCTTTGAAATATCCATCATTTCTGTAAAGCCTGTTATATCAAAAATTTCATAGACCTCTGAACTACAATTGATAACCTTTGTATCAAGGTTTGCTTTTTTAAGGCGAAGAATAATACGCAAGCCTACACTTGAAAGATATTCAAGTTCAGTTGCGTCAAGCACAAGTTCACCTTTAAAATCGCCGATTTGCTTATTTATATCCAACTCAACTTCGGCTGCATTTGAAGAGTCGATTTTTCCTTTAAGTTTAATTTCCATAATATCGCTCCTTATTTGTTATTGAAAACATAGTCAACAAGATTTTTATATTCTTTGTAGGCAGGGTAATCACTCAAATCCTTTGTATATTCCAAAATCGTAGAATGATACCAATATTGCTCTTTTGGATTTTTTTGATTAAATCGTTCAAAAACTGCAACGCCGATTTCATCATATTCCCTTGCGATTGAACGCATATTTGAAAGCTTATCGCCCAGCCAAAGAATCTTTGTTTCAATGTCACTTTCCTTTAAGACGGCAAGAGCTTCCTCTTTGCGAATTTTCCAAGTATCGCTTGCCTTTAAACCACGACGCTTATTTTCTGTTTCGTGTGCCACAAGTTCAGCAATTCTTGTTCCGAAATTTTCAGCAATATCCTCTGACGTAACGGATGTATCTTCAACGGTATCGTGCAATACAGCCGCCGCAAGCAATTCTTCATTCTTTGTCATTGTGCCGACAATGGTTGCAGCTTCAAGCGGGTGAAGAATATATATACTACCGTCTTTCCTATTTTGTCCCTTATGTGCCTTCATAGCAAAGTCAACCGCTTTTTCAAAAATATTACTCATACACAATCCCTTTTTATTAAAATAATATGTTTTATTGTATCACAGATTAAAGACCTTTCTCAACTGTTTTTTATTAAATTCGCAAGATTATTTTTACAAAAAGTAGTTTTATTATTTTATCAAGAAATATCCGCTTATGATTTTATAGCAGAGGGATATATAGCGATATGGTGATATGGCAATATGGCAATATGGCGATATGATGATTTAGTTCTATTCTTAATTTGTCTGTAACAGCAAAAGCCGAGGTACTCCCCT
>JAILBY010000054.1 GCA_024680655.1 Clostridiales bacterium
CTTTTTGGAATTTTTGAATTGCTTGAAAATATAGAAAAAACAAAAAATATGCAAAAAATAATTAAAACAGATATTATACGCTCCATATTTCAACCTACCCAAATACATTTTAACAGTTCTATTGCAGATATGGAAAAAGCTCCATATCTGCAATATTAAAGTGAAAATTAAATTTAATGAATTTCTGCTGTGCCTACATTAGTCATAAGACCTGAATCACGCAAGGTGCCCCAACTGAAAACTGTGTTAATCTGACGGGAACCGCCTGAAAGATTTAAGTTACCAGCATTCCAAGGAGCAGTTTTTCCATAATAACCGTAACGGCCATCAATAGTATTACCTGCAAGCTTTACGCCGTCTGCAATATTATCAGGACCTGATACTTCGTCACGGGTAAGCCAAGCTTCCTGGTCTTTTATGAATTTTTCTGCAATTTCCTGTGTGTAGCCCATAGTGCAAAGCTTTGTTATACGGGTTTCTTTGCTCTCTCCGCTGACTACAACATCAACAACTGCCTTATAGTTGTCTATATCCAAAATGCCTGTTTTAACAGTTGCAGAAGTCTTTGGAACGCTACGCTTATCATTGTTCGGATAGCTGCCATCATCATTTTTTCCGATTGACATACAGTAACCGCCGTCGCCACCGTCACGGCTTATATCAATACAGCCTGCAAGGTCGGCAACAGAAGCGATAGTGCTTGGAATATAGCCGCCATAATGTGGCCAGTCAAGATTAAAATGAAGGTCGCCATTATTGTCAACCAAAATAATCATTTCTTTTGCATTATCAGGAGTGATAAGGTCATAAGAAGTTACAGGCCAGTTTTCATCGCTGTTGTTTACAAGGTCATAGATTTCTTTGCCTGTCATATTAGCAAAGGTTGTTTTCTTTTCCTCGTTGCTCAAAAGCTTAAAGCTTTCATAGGTTATAGGCTCGGAAGTGTTTTTCTTTGTTGCACCGCAACCATTGGCAATAATGCAAAGAAGAAAAATTCCTAAAACGCATAAAATTGTCTTGCTTTTAATGTTTTTCATAGTTCATACCCTTTCTTGTTTTGTATATATCATCACCGATAAAAACCGATGAAGTTTTTATTCGCTAACAGCTTCAATAAGCTTTGCTATGGCATTTTTATCTGTATTATCCTTAAAGGTTACTTCTTCCTTTGTTACCATTTTAACTATTGTTCTGCCCATAAAGCCCATTTCCTTGGGATTTGTTCCGCCCTCATAGTAGAAAAACGGTGTTTCACCTAAATTATTTGCCTGTTTAAGTTGTTCTATATCGACCTTATCTTTTGGAGTATAGCCCACGCCGAACACTATCAGCTTTTTGGGATTTAATTTCATAATCTTGTTAAAGCCGTTGATTACGCCGCCCATAATCCAACCGCCGTGAATTACAATATCATAATTTGCTATATCCTTTTCAGACACTTGCTTTATTTCCTTTAAGTCGCTGTTCAATTCTTCGCTAATCCATTCAGCGTACTTTTTTGTAAAGCCTGTTTTGCTCTGATATGTAACTAATGTTTTCACAATAACCCCACCCTTATAAATAAATTATATTTTTGATTATATCACTATTATAGCAATTTGTATATAGCCCTAAAACCGCAAGGGCAGCTACTTATATTATCTGAAAAAGAAAAAATCTCACTGCCGAAAAAATCGGCAATGAAATTTTTATCTTCGTTTGTCTTTAACTATTTCTGAATTTTTTTATAGGAATAAGTCTGTTGACTCTTTTCTTATATGCTTCATATTCAGCACCATACACATCTGAAAGCCATTTTTCCTCGGTCTTTATCAAAACGACAGTCAGTATTATCCAATCAATTAAAATCATAGGAAACACAAAGTAATTGTGCCACATAAAAGTAGTACCGATTATCATAAACCAGCAACCCGTGTACATAGGATTTCTTACCCAAGCATAGATACCGTCTGTCTTTAATTTGTTTTCGGTGATATTTTCGTCCATACCCGAACGCATAGCACCTATATACCAAACGCATTTATGATGGCACTTTCCGCTAAAAATAGCTTTTTCCGCCCCTTTCCGCCTGGAAAACCGCGCTCTTCGGCGCTCTTGTATCCACTGTTTCCGAGTGCTCCGAAACGGTAGGTGGTCTATTATGTGGTCAACAGCAATTTCCGCAGAATAATACGCAATACACGCCTCTCGTTATCACGCGAGAGGCGATCGCTTTTTATATGGTTATTATAACTCTAAACAGCAGTTTGTTCAAGTCAAAATTTGCACCGCAGTAGACAAAGAAAAGGGATTACGAAAGAATAAGGCATAGAATGGTAAATTTGCAACAAAAAGTCGACAAATGCTGAAATCACAGTGTTTATCTGCTGTAAATTGTTGATATTTGGCACACAGTGTGGTATAATGTAGATTAGTGATACAATGCACTGACTATAACTACTTACGAGGTGTAATAAAATGGCCGCAAGCTATAAAAAATTGTTCAAGCTTTTGATTGACCGTGATATGAAAAAGAAGGAACTCGCCAAAAAAGCCGGCATCAGCATCGCAACAATCACTAAGATGGGTAAAGACGGCGCCGTCGTCAGCAGCGATGTTCTTGTGAAGATTTGTACTGCCCTTAATTGTACAATGGATGATATTGTTGAAATAGTGCCAGATGAAAGTAAATAATTGGTTATGAGGAATTGATTATGGCTGAAAAAATAAAAAACATACCATCTCCCGATATTTTAATGAATTCGTTGAGATCCATCGGATATTCGTTTAAGACTGCCGTGGCTGATATAATTGATAATTCTATATCCGCGGATGCTAAAAATATTTGGATAGATTTTCCTTCATATAGTAGCGACAATTTATATATTACAATCCTTGATGATGCCATTGGCATGGATGATGCTGCGTTATTCAATGCAATGAAGTATGGCAGCGAGCGCGATGAGTACGGAGAAAAGGATTTAGGGCGCTTTGGTGTTGGATTGAAATCCGCATCACTTTCTCAGTGCCGTACGCTCACTGTTATGTCAAAATTTAACGGAGACATTCATGCATATCGTTGGGATCTTGATGAGGTTTTAAGATCTAAAGAGTGGGAGTGCCTTAGACTTGATTTTGACGAAATACAGGCATGTCCCAACTATGAAAAACTCAATTCTTTAGTTCAGGGGACCATGGTTGTTTGGCAGAATTTTGATATTGCTGATCAAAAATCGAATGGACATGCTTATGAGTATCTTTCTGAAAAGTTGGACGAAAGTGAAAGTCATCTTTGTTTGATATTCCATCGTTTTATGAATCGTAGCATTTCCCCTGTTTCTTTTTTTATAAATGACAGACAGTTGAAAGGGCTAGATCCTTTCCTTGAAGGTTCTCCTCATCATAAGCGAAATCCCAAAACAGATGAAGGCAAACCCGTCGAGATGGCGGTTAAGTATTATGACAAGGGCTATGAAAAGGAAGCGATGATAAAGGTACAAACTTTTATTTTACCACATCAAGATGACCTCTCCAAAGAAGACGTAGAAGCACTTGGAGGAATGGAGGTCTTAAAAGACGAACAAGGTTTTTTCGTTTATAGGAACGATAGATTGATTATATATGGAACTTGGTTTAGATTGTCGTCACGAAGCGTGAATGCCGAGCTTTACAAGTATGGTAGGATCAAGGTTGATATCCCGAACAAACTTGATTCGCTATGGGATATTGATATAAAAAAGCAGAATGCAGTTATTCCCAAACAGATCGTAAATTTATTGCGCAAATCTGTGATGAGAGTATGCTCTACCTCTAAAGAAAAAACGGGCAGACGAGTGAAGCTAAATGACGGTGAAAATGAAGAACAAATATGGATTAAAACGCCGAGTCGAAACGGAAAAGATGTGTTCTCTATAAATCACAACTCGCCGTTTGTTCAACAATGTTTGGATAGTTTTGAAGATGGTGAGCGTGCAAGAATATTGAGAATGCTGGATGCTATATCTGCCAATATACCGTTTGATGATATTTATATTTCTGTTTGTAACAAAAATCAGGAAACTGAACTGAGCGAGGATAAGGAAGATTCTCTTGTTCTGCTTGGTGTAGAGCAATTTAACTCGATTAAAAAAATCAGACAATGTACCGATGGGGTTGCTTTCGAAAAATTGTGTAAGTATCCTCCATTTAACGAGGCGCATTTGATGGAGAAATTAAAAAGGAGATTGTTCAATGATTGATAAAAAAGAACTTATTTCTACATATCTGCAGCAATTCGGTTCACATTACCAAATTAGTCGTTTGTTGAATCCGACACTTAGAATAGATGATGAATTCATTTCTCATTTCTTTGAGCAAGTTGTTGATCAGTACGGAGAAACTTTTGCTATTACTGAAGAAGAAAAAACGGAAATTGAACGAAAAATTAAGTCGCAGTATTGCATCTTTCAAGATGAAGGCGCTGCACTGGTAGGTGATTACGAACACGATTTCGCGTGGTATGCCAATTTACAAGCGCAAGAAGATTATGATGAATATTATTGGCCTCGCTACAAGGCACATCTCGAAAATAAAAACTTCAGTCTTGCTGGAATCGATACGCTGGAAAACAAAACATTGCCGAAACTTATGTCATATATCGGAAACCCTAATGAAGATAGTCCGTTCAGTATCCGAGGATTGGTTGTTGGTGATGTTCAGTCAGGAAAGACTTCAAACTACCTTGGTTTAATTACCAAAGCAGCAGATGCCGGATACAAAGTTATTTTTCTTTTGACCGGTACTATTGAGAGCCTTCGTCGCCAAACTCAAAAGAGAGTGGAGGAAGGCTTTATAGGATATGATTCTGTTAACGCGGAAGATGTCGGAGTGGGAAGAGGCAGCCGTACTCCCAAGGCGTTTACAAGCCGTAACAATGATTTTACAGGTAAAAACGATCAAAACACGACGTATAAAATTAATGACAATGCGTCAGAACCTATGATCTTTGTTATCAAGAAGAATGTCTCTGTATTGAAAAAACTATACGCTTCTTTGAAAAATATCAATACAAGCAGTGCTGTTTCTCAGATTACAGTGCCGATGATCATGATTGATGATGAGGCGGATAACGCAAGTATCAATACAAACAAGAAGGATGAAGATCCCACAAAGATCAATAATTACATTCGTAAAATATTGACGTTGTTTGCAAGAAACACTTACGTAGGTTTTACAGCTACTCCTTTTGCGAACGTTTTCATCAGCTATGATACACAAGACGAAATGTTAGCTGATGATCTGTTTCCGCGCCATTTCATATATTCTTTGGAATCTCCTTCGAATTATTGTGGTGCGCAAAAGTATTTCTTTGAGAGCAATAGCAATGTAAGATTCATAAATGATTATGACGATAAGGTTTTTCCGCTGCGTCACAAAAAGGAGTGGGACGGCGATAAACTGTTTCCTTCGTTTTATCACTCTATAAACGTGTTCCTTTTGGCAAATGCTATCAGAGATATTAGGGAAGTAGAGAAGAACACGCATCGCTCTATGTTGATCAATATGTCTCGATTTACTGACGTTCAGTTTGTAATTAAAGAGATAGTTGAGAACTATTTTGCAGATATGAAGCGTGCAATCAAACAGAACTGCCGTTGTAAAAAAGAGGACTATATGAGGAATTCGCTGATTTCTGCATTGTACGAATCGTACGAATTAGAATATGCGGACAATAATTGGTTCGGAAAGACGGCAACATGGGATCAAGTTTTCGAAAGACTTCCTGAGGCAATTAAGGATATTGAAATTGCCGTAGTAAACTCGTCACGCAATTCCAATAAACTTGATTATTCCAAGCACGAAAGAGATGGACTGCGTGTTATAGCAATTGGAGGCTTAGCACTTTCAAGAGGATTGACATTGGAAGGTCTTTGCGTAAGCTATTTCTATAGAAACACAGCTACGTTTGACGTTTTGATGCAGATGGGACGTTGGTTTGGATATCGCGATGATTACGGAGATATGTGTAAGATTTATCTAACTGATTTCTCATACAGGTATTATCGTGAGATCAGTCAGTCTATTGACCAATTGAAGAAGGATATACGGACTATGGGTGCACAAGGTAAGCGACCGGAGGATTACGGTATTCGTGTTCGTAATAATTCTTCTGAAATGGGAATTACAGCTGCTAACAAGATGCGTAATACTAAAGCCAAGATTGATAGAAAGTCATTTTATGGCAGCGTATTTGAAACACCTTATTTGCATCGTTCTCTTTCTGCTGTTTCGGAAAACATCGATCATACAAGCGCTTTTTTAAGAGAACTTACTGTTGCCCAAAAAGATGATAGTGTACAGCACCCATATATCAGGGATATATCTGCACGGAGAGTATTTGAGTTGTTGCAGGTTTTAAACATTCATGAGGCCAACGAAAACTTTGACACTAAACAGCTTTGCCGTTTTATTGCGAAGCATTTAGAAATGAAGTTCGATGTATTGGTTATGGGCGGTGCTGCCGAAAATACCCCTATTGAAGGGTTCGAGCCTGTATTCACCGATACTTGTGTAAAAAGAAGATTCGATATTGTTAACAGAGATGAGTATCTCGATCAACAAATTATACGTATGAACGGAGTTAGAGCGCATTTGTGGGGTCCTCGTGATACCGCAAATGGCTTGAGTGAAGCCGATCGCAAGCGTGTAGAAAGTCAGACAAGCGTCAAAGCACAAGATTATATGCTCGAAGGAAGAAATGCATTACTCATTATTTACTTCATCCAACCGAGCAATGAAGGCGTTGATATTGATGATTACTTTACCGCAGAAAACACCATGGAAGAAGAAGTAAAATCACAGGTTAAACTGCTTTTGGAAATGCGTCAAAAGAATATGAAATATCTTGTCGGTTACGGAATAGGATTCCCGCACAAACAAGGATTAAGTGGTGATGCAACAAACTATATTGTAAACAAGACTTGCAACTATTACACCAAACAGCATGAGGAAGATTATCAGACTTACGGAGAGATTTAAATGGACATTCAACAGATAGAAGAAAAATTTGCAGCAATACAAGGCAATTCCACATATCTTAGAGTCTCCGAAGATCATCCTTTGGAATTGTATCTTGGTCTTAATGATCAAGGACAAAAAACATTAAGATTCAACGGTGTATTTGCGCCCGTGAAGATCGTCGGTAATGCTTTGCTGATTATCAAACAGGTAAGGACATCTCTTGGGCATAGTATATTGTTTTCATTCAACTCCCAAGAGAACTTCACTTTGTTTTATAAATTGTGCGAGGATATTATTAATCAAACGGATGCTTGCTCTCCGGAGAACGGATATGTTGAGATAGTGAATCGTTATAATCTTTGGAAAAAGATGTTTTATGGAAGAAAAGATATTCTTTCGGAAGATGAAATTCAGGGGTTAATAGCTGAATTGCTGTTTTTGAAAAACAATATATTCGGTCTTTATGGTTCGACAGCTGGGCTGAATTCATGGAGTGGCCCGGAGCCTACACATAAAGACTTTTCGCACGGAAATGATTGGTTTGAAGTTAAATCGATATCCAATAATAAACCTACGGTGTTTATTTCTTCTATTGAGCAGCTTGAGTCAAACTCGGATGGAAAGTTGGTTGTTTTTCATATGGAGAAAATGAGTCCGGAGTTTAATGGTTATTCTCTTAACCCTTTAGTTGAAGAGATAATGAACTCGTTTGCCATGGATAGCGACCGCGATCTGTTTTTAGATAAACTTTCTCAAGCGAAATATTCTTATAGCGAAATATATGATAACTATGTTTATAATGTTGTGAAGATGGAGAAGTATAGAGTTACCGACAACTTTCCTCGCTTTAGACATAATGACTTGCCTCGTGGTATTGTTAAAGTTAAATACGAAATAGAGTTATCAGTTATAGAAAAATTCAAGGAGATTTGATATGGAAATCACCTACGAAGAGTACAAACAAGAATGTTTAGATGATATACATCTTGAAGCTCAAATAGATGGAACGACATATGACGATTATTTTCTAACAGACGCATTAGGTAAACTCGTTGCAATGGGTGAATTGATCGATCCGCAGCCTCTTTGTGTGAATAAAAAAGGAAGAAACAATCGTATTATGTCTTTTGATGCATTGGCGTTTGATGAGTCGGACAAGTCGGTTGTGCTCATTTCTAATGAATTTAAGGATTCTGTTTTAGAAACATTGACGTTAACAGAGATTAATAAGATTCAAACAAGAATGTTGAATTTCCTGGAAGAAGCTTATGAAGGCACATTAGAAAAGTATTTTGATATTTATGATGATGTTCTGAAAATTGGTCGAGATATTGCAAGAAGAATGCATATTGACTATGTTAATGCTGAAAATGACGAGTCTATTGATAAAATCAATCTAATCATTATTACCAATCAAGATATAAGTAACTCTGTTAAAGAATTGCCGCCATTCACTTTCCTCGATAAAAAAGTCGGGGTTAGCATTTGGAGCACAATGCGATTCTTCGAATTATATCAATCGGGACGTGAGCGTGAACCAATTGTTATCAAAACAGAGAGATATGGAATCGATGGTATTCCATGTATCAAGGCCGATATGGTTGATAACATTGATTATGATGCATATCTTGCCATTGTTCCTGGTGAATTCCTGCACAAGATTTATTATGATCACGGTCCGCATCTTTTGGAAGGAAATGTTCGTGCGTTCCTTAGCAACCGTGGAAAAATAAACAGGGGCATTAGAAACACTATTAGGACAGAGCCGACTAAGTTCTTTACATACAATAACGGAATTGCATGTACCGCCGCGAAAATTACATTGTCTCCGGATGGCCATAAGATTGTGGAAATTGAGGATTTGCAGATAATAAATGGCGGTCAAACTACCGCGTCTTTGACATCTGCGGTTTTGAAGGACAAACTATCTCTAGATAACATTTTCGTCCCAATGAAAATGACCGTTGTCAAGAATGATGATTACGATACAATGATTCAAAATATATCCAAGTATGCGAATAGTCAGAATACTGTTACTGATGCGGACTTTTTCTCTAATCACCCGTTTCACAGAACATTGGCAACGCTTTCCACTCACACACCAGCACCCGCAAAGGATGGTAGTTTGCACGGTACATACTGGTATTATGAGCGTTCACGCGGCAAGTACGAACAAGAACAATTTAAACTCTATAAGAAGAGCGATATTGAAAACTTCAAAAAGAAATATCCCAAGTGTCAGGTTGTAAAGAAAGAAGAACTCGCTAAATATTATACAGCAGCCGAACTTTTGAGACCAGATAGAGTAAGTGCAGGTTCCCAAAAAGTTATGAAGTTCTTCGCAGAAATAATTGATAAAAAATATCAAACACATAGCGAATATTTTAACACCGAATTCTTCAAAAAATGTATTTGCTATACAATTCTATATCGTGAAACAGACCGAATTGTAAACAAAGCAGAATGGTACAATGTGGGTGGCTATAAGTTAAATATTGTTCCTTATACGATCTCCAAAATTATAAGTTCTATCCCTACTGGATATGCTTTAGATTTTGAGCGTATATGGCGCAAACAGGAATTGTATCCGTCGCTTGTTGCGGAAATTAACAGGATTGCTCAAATTACGAA
>JAILBY010000065.1 GCA_024680655.1 Clostridiales bacterium
TATTTTTTAGAAGAAATATATTAGAAGACAATAATGAGGAGAAATTTCAATGGCTAATTATTCAACACTTTCAAAGCAAGAACTTGCAAGCTTGCAAAAAGAGTTAGAAGAAAAATACAACTCTTTTAAAGCAAGAAATCTTTCGCTTAATATGGCAAGAGGTAAGCCAGGTGCTGACCAGCTTGATTTATCAATGGAGCTTCTTAACAGCGTTAATGATAAAACAGGCTATAAAGCAGAAGACGGCACCGATTGCCGTAACTATGGCATTCTTGACGGTATTCCTGAATGTAAAAAGCTTTTCGCTGAAATTCTTGGCGTTGACGAAAAGAATGTTATAATAGGCGGAAATTCAAGTCTTAATCTTATGTTTGACTATATCGCACAATGTATGACAAACGGTTGTGGCGATACACCTTGGGCAAAGCTTGATAAAATCAAATTCCTCTGCCCTGCTCCTGGTTATGACAGACATTTCGGAATTCTCGATTATTTCGGAATTGAAATGCTCACTGTTCCTATGCTCGACAATGGACCTGACCTTAAAGTTGTTGACGAGCTTATAAAGGACAGCAGTGTTAAAGGTATGTTCTGCGTTCCAAAATACTCAAATCCAGAGGGCAAAACATATTCCGATGAAGTAGTTGAACACCTTGCTTCTATGAAGCCTGCTGCAAAGGATTTCAGAATAATCTGGGATAACGCTTACTGCGTTCATCACATTAACGATAACCACGACAAGCTCTTGAATATTTTTGATGTATGCGAAAAATATGGTACTCAGGACAGAATTTTTGAAGTTGTTTCAACCTCAAAAATCACCTTCCCAGGTGCTGGCGTTTCTGCTCTTGCCGCTTCTGACAACAATATTCAGATGATTAAAAAGCGTATGAATATGCAGACCATCGGTGCTGATAAGTTAAATCAGTTAAGGCATGCAAAGTATCTCAAAGATGCAAACGGCGTTGACGAATATATGAAAAAGCACGCTGAAATCCTTGCACCAAAATTCAAGGCTGTTCTTGACGCTTTTGACAAGGAATTTTCAGATTTGGGCATAGCAAAATGGACAAAGCCAAACGGTGGCTATTTCATAAGCCTCGATGTTATGGATGGCTGTGCAAAGGAAGTTGTAAGACTCTGCAAAGAGGCTGGTGTTGCTCTTACACCTGCTGGTGCAACCTTCCCTTACGGAAAAGACCCGCACGATAAAAACATCAGAATTGCTCCGTCTTTCCCACCTGTTGCAGAATTAGAGCTTGCTGTTGAATTGCTTTGCATTTGCGTAAAGCTTGCAAGTGTCAACAAATTGCTTGAAGCTTAAAAGATAAAAACCGCTTTTATAAGCGGTTTTTTTGTGCTAAAATAAATAAGATATAAATCAAGGGGGTTTTGGTTATATGAATATCGGCGTTTCAACCGCTTGTCTTTATCCTTTGGAAACAGAAAAGTCCTTACAAACGCTTGCTCAGGCAGGCTTTAAAGATACTGAAATTTTCTTTAACGCTTCTTATGAAATGTATGGCTTTATCTTTGACCAGATAAAAGAGATTTTAGATAATTACAATATGAATGTAACCTCTATCCACCCTTTCACTTCATTTGCCGAGTCTTTTCTCCTCTTTAACGCATACCGTCGCAGATTTTATGATGGCCTTGAATTCTATAAAAAATATTTTGATACAGCCAACAGATTGAACTGCGATATTGTAGTTATACACGGCTGTAAGCTTCAATATGCAATAGAAGAAGATGATTACATTGAACGCTTTGCAAAGCTATATGAATTAGGCAGAGAATTCGGCGTAAAAATCGCACAGGAAAATGTTGTAAACTTTATGTCAGGCTCTTTGCTGTTTCTTGAAAATATGAAAAAACAGCTCGGCAATGATTTTAAAATGGTTTTCGATATAAAGCAAGCCGTAAGAAGTGGTTATAATCCATTAGACCTTGTTGACAAATTAGGTGATTCTTTTGTCCATTTGCATTTGAGCGACCACGACCTTGACAAAGGAAAAGACTGTTTGCCACCAGGATTAGGAAACTTCGATTTCAAGACATTCTTTGATAAGCTGAAAGAGAAAAACTATCAAGGTAACAGTGTTATTGAACTTTATCGCCATAATTTCGATAAACCTCAGGAACTTTATGAAAGCAAACTACTACTTGAAAAAATATAAATTTTTCTTGTAATTTAACACAATATATGGTATATTTTATATATTGAGTATAAATTTTGTTTTATGGAGTGATTTTTAATGAAATGCCCTTTTTGCGGTTTTGAAGAAAGTAAGGTT
>JAILBY010000240.1 GCA_024680655.1 Clostridiales bacterium
TATTTCATACAAGAATTTATACAAGGATATATCCGTAGGCTCTACGATATTGCTTGACGATGGTCTTATTGAACTTGAAGTAACAAAAATAAACGGTGCTGATATTATCTGTACTGTTTGCAACGATGGGCAGATTTCTGACAGAAAGGGCGTTAATGTTCCTGATGCAGAGCTTTCAATGCCGTTTATCAGCGATAAGGACAGAGCTGATATTGAATTCGCTATTGAAAATGGCTTTGATTTTATCGCCGCTTCATTTACAAGAAGTGCAGAGGATATTTTTGAAATAAGAAAGATTTTTGAAGAACATCATTGTAGCACTATCAATATTATTGCTAAAATCGAAAATATGCAGGGCGTTAATAACATTGATGAAATTATCCGTGCATCAGACGGTATAATGATTGCAAGAGGCGATATGGGTGTTGAAATCGCTTTTGAGCAAGTGCCTGTTATTCAGAAAATGATTATCAAAAAGGTTTATAACGCAGGCAAACAGGTTATTACAGCAACTCAGATGCTCGATTCAATGATGAAAAATCCTCGTCCTACAAGGGCAGAGGCAGCCGATGTTGCAAACGCTATCTATGATGGTACAAGTGCAATTATGCTTTCTGGCGAAACGGCAGCAGGTCTTTATCCTGTTGAGGCAGTTAAGACTATGGCTAATATTGCAGAGTGTACGGAAAATGATATTGATTTTATAAAGAGATTTAAAACTCGCCAGACTGCTGTTATTTCAGATGTTACAAACGCTATTTCTCACGCTACCTGCACAACGGCTCACGATTTGGGTGCAGCGGCAATAGTTACAGTTACAAAGTCGGGAAAAACTGCAAGAATGATTTCAAAATTCAGACCAAATTGTCCGATTATAGGTTGCAGTACATACGAGCATGTATGCCGTCAGTTAAATCTTTCCTGGGGCGTTATACCTCTTTTGATAGAAGAAAAGAAAAGTACAGATGAACTTTTTGACCACGCTGTTGATATGGCAGAAAAAGCGGGATATGTAAAGAGCGGTGAGCTTGTTGCTATTACAGCAGGCGTTCCTCTTGGCATTTCAGGTACAACAAATCTTATGAAGGTGCATGTTGTAGGTCACATTCTTTTGAGCGGTAAGGGTGTTACGGAACATTCAAGCTGTGCAAGGCTTTGTGTTTGTAAAAACATTGATGAAGCAAACAAGAATTTTAAAAATGGTGATATTCTTGTTATTCCGTCAACCTCAAACGATATTTTGCCGTTGTTAAAACATGCCTCGGGTATTATAACCGAAGAGGAAAGCGTTAATTCTCACGCCGCTATTGTTGGTTTGAGCCTTGATATTCCCGTTATTATCGGTGCAAAAAATGCAACAAGTGTTTTAAAGAGTGGTGCAGTCGTTACTATTGACGCACAAAAGGGAACTGTATCTTGTAATAATGTGAGATAATTTGAAAATCAACAAAAAAAGAAGCAAGGCTGAAAATCAACCTTGCTTCTCTTTTTATATTGTCTATTATTTTATTTTGCCTTTACTTTTTCCTTTTTAGTTATTGCCTTAATTGCAAACAATACACCTATTGTTGCTACCACTGAAATTGCCAAAACGATATATGCGTTCTGTATAAATCCAGCAAGGATATATGAAACAAAAGAAATACCTGCTACTGTCAAAGCATATGGCAACTGAGTTGAAACGTGGTTTATGTGGTTGCACTGAGCACCTGCCGAAGACATAATGGTTGTATCGGAAATAGGTGAACAATGGTCACCGCAAACTGCACCAGCAAGGCAAGCTGAAATGCCTATTATAAGCAATTTTGAGTCTGTCGGGAAAATTGCTGTAACGATAGGAATAAGAATACCAAAAGTACCCCAAGATGTACCCGTTGCAAAAGCAAGTGCAAGTGCAACAAGGAAGATGATAGCAGGTAAGAAGTTGTTTAAGCCTGCTGCCGCATTATCCATAATGCCCTTAACAAAATATTTTGCACCAAGTAAGCCTGTCATATTTTTAAGTGATGTTGCAAATGTAAGAATAAGAATTGCAGGAACCATTGCTATAAAGCCCTGAGGAATTGCTTCCATAGCATCTTTAAAGGAAATAACCTTTCTTGCAATAAGATAAATGATAGTAATAACAAGAGCGATTATTGCACCCCAAGGCAAGCCTACTGTTGCATCTGTATCAGAAAATGCAGTTATAAAATCAGAGCCGTTGAGTATTCCGCCGTTATAAACAAGAGCGAATACGCAAACACCGATAAGTATAACAATAGGTAAAATCAAATCAATAACCTTGCCCTTTGAAGAAACCGTTTCTTCGTCAGTTCCGACCTTTTTACCTGAGAAAAGGTCACCTTTTTCAATGGCTCTCTGTTCGTGAAGCTTCATAGGACCGTAATCGAACTTCATCAATGTTATTGCTATAATGAAAACAAATGTTAAAAGTGAATAGAAGTTATAAGGTATTGCATTTATAAAGAGCTTTAAGCCCTGACCGTCTTCTGTGTAAGAAGCAACGGCAGCAGCCCAGGAAGAAATAGGTGCAATCATACAAACGGGAGCAGCAGTTGCGTCTATTATATAAGCGAGCTTTGAGCGTGAAATCTTATGGCTGTCTGTAACAGGACGCATAACACTACCAACAGTAAGGCAGTTGAAGTAGTCGTCTATAAAAATAAGTACGCCCAAGAAAAATGTTGCAACAGTTGCACCGATACGGCTTTTTATGTGTGTTTTTGCCCATTTGCCAAAAGCGGCACTACCGCCTGCCTTATTGACAAGAGCAACAATAATTCCAAGAATAACAAGGAATACAAAGATACCTGCTGTATCTGAAACAGCAGTAATCAAGCCTTGATTTATCAAAGCATCCATTCCGCCAAGGAAAGAATAGTTTGAATAAAGTAACGCACCTGCAAGAATACCAACAAACAATGAAGAATAAACCTCTTTTGTCACAAGTGCAAGTACAATTGCAATAATCGGTGGCAACAAAGCTATAAATGTTTCAGAATATCTGCTTTCAGACTCAACATAGCCTGTTCCGTCACAAGCTGCACACTTGCCTGTATTATTTACGCAATCGGCACATATTCCGTCATCTGTATTGCCTTCGCCGTCACAAGTAGCACATATACCCGTTCCGCCACATTCGTGACATTCGTGAGTTTCAGGTGCTTTTACAAAAATACTGCAAAGCACAAGAGTCAACGCAAGGACTGCACCTACAATAATGGTTGCAATCAGTTTGCTTTTTTTGTTTTTTGTTTTTTCCATAAAATAAAATTCCTTCTTTCTCAACAAAAAAAGAGGCATTACGCAGAATGCCTCAATATGCTTTGATAATGATAGCACTCCACATAATGTGACAGTATATTGCATATTCTGCAATATCCCAACAGTTTAGTTCAAAGACGAACATAAACCATTTCGGCAAATCTTCCTTTCACTTGAAACAGTCTTTTGTTTTAACCAAGCTACTTATAATTTTTGCGTCCTCTATCTTTTGATTTTAACTATATAATTGTATCATTCATAAGCATACTTGTCAACAAAACACGACAATATTTTCGCTTTTTTAACAAAGCAGAGAATAAAAATGAAAGCCCCGACGGCAGTTGAAAGCCGACTATTTTAATATAAAAAGATAAAACAATTAGTTTTGTCTCCGACGGCTCGCATTCTCTTTCACCAGCGAAAGAGAACGCTCGGCAAGAGAACGCCGACAAAGGGGAAACCCAGATAAAGCATAAGTTCCACCAACCAAATCAAAGATTTGGGGTGTCACTTGTCGATGTCGCATACTATTCGTGTTTCCCCTTTGGAAACCTCTTCCTGTGCCATTGAAAAACATTGAGACCGTGGGGGCTTTTGGTTTGCACGAATTT
>JAILBY010000034.1 GCA_024680655.1 Clostridiales bacterium
TTTTTGTGCTTCAATTCCGTAGTCCTCTGCCTTAATGTTTCTGCCCACGCCCTGAAAGTAAAGCCCTTCGTATCCGGGAAGTGTTATAAAAAGCGCATAAGCTTCTTTTCCGTCGTAGTCTTTTGGAACATAAAGTCCAAAATGTATGTCGCCTTCTGAATCCGAATGAAATACATTGTCAAAGGTGAAACCACGGATATTATCTTTTCCAAAAGTAACTGACTCTGCAAAAAGATTGACGGATATCATATTCACTATAGCGCAGAGCACAAGAAATCTTTTTATTTCTTTACCCATGCACGAACTTCCTTTTCAGATTTTGCAACAATACCACCACGGATGGAAAGAGCATCCTTTGTCCGTACCGTCGCGCCCTTGGCGAGTTTCTGAACGGTCGGCAATGCATTTGCTCCGTTGGAACTTCCTTCGTGAGAAAAGAAAGGAATAATCGTTTTGCCTTTGAAGTCGTAGCTTTCGAGGAAGGTCCACATTGACATAGGAAGGTCATACCACCAGACAGGGAAACCGAAGTAGATTGTGTCGTAGTTTGCCATTTCTTCTTTTGTAATGTTCACGTTGATTGCAGGACGGATCCCCTTATCCTTTTCATTTTTTGCGCGGTCAGCAACTTTGTTGTAATTTTCCGGATAAGCTTCTTTTGCAGTTACACGTCTTAAATCTCCGCCTGTTTCATCAGCAATCCAGTGTGCCATTTTGTCAAGATTTCCAGACCATGAAAAATACACTACCAGGGTCTTGTTGTTCGATTTTGCATCAGCTTTGTTCTGAGCAAATAATCCACTTGTTGCGGCAATTGCAATAAGCGCAGTTAAGATAATTGATTTGATTTTCATAAGTTTTCCTCATTATGATTCCTAGTCTAATTTTCCGTAGGCTTCGTCGCTTACTGCTTCAAGCCAGTCGGTTCCGCTTTTTCCGCTTCCGTCGTCTTTGGGTACAGAGATGCTTAAATGGCTGAACCAGCTGTCTTTTGCAGCTCCATGCCAGTGTTTAACGCCAGGTTCAATGCAGACTACTTCGCCGGCATTGAGGGGTTTTGCTTCTTCTCCTTCAATCTGAACCCAGCCTCGTCCTCCAACGCCTATAAGAATCTGGGCTTCGGTATGGTGAATGTGCCAATTGTTGCGGCAGCCAGGCTCGAATGTTACATTCGCCACGAATGCGGATGAAGTATTGAGAACTTCAAGATAACTGTCTCCGCTAAAATATTTAGAAAAAGCCTCGTTTGGTTTTCCGACAGCGAACATAGATTTTTTTGCATAATCGTTTATGTCTGTCGCCTGTACTGAAGTTTTGTTTTCCAATTTAATTTCTCCTTTCTGACTTTCATTTTTTGCGCAGGAGATAAGGCTCAAAGACGCGCACAATGCGAATAATATTTTTTTAAGGCCTTTCATTACTTTGCTCCTGTTACCTGTTTTACGATGTTTTCTGCATTCCTGCCTTCTTTTTTCCCGATCAGTTTGCCGACAATCAAAGCCATCTCTTCAAGTTCTTCTTTGCTGTTTCCGTTTTTGAAGGCTCCCTGAGTGTGCGCGGTGAACATCGGGTTTACATTGCCAAGAGATGCGAGCATTGTCGCTGTGGAAAGTTCCCTTTCCTTGTCCGAAAGAACGCCCCTGTAAAAAATGTCAGTAAAGAGATGTTCTTTCAGGAAAATATCGGTGGAAGAATTGTAGTCTGTGGAAACCGGACGGCTCTGTTTTGCGTTTCTGCCAAAGAGAGAATTGATTTTTTCTCTGCCGTATTCGTATTTTTCAAGGTCAGACGGAACTTCTTTTGCTTTCTCACCCCATTCAAGTTCCTTTCCTTTTTCGTCCGCTTCTTTTACAATCGAAGTCAAAACACCTTCTGCAAGAAGGCTGCGTGGAAAACCTACGTAAGCATAAGACTGTACGCAGAGTTCTCCAATTTCGTTTACAGAAAGCCCTGCTTCAAGCCCTTCTTCCATTGCTTTTTTTAATCCGTCAAGATTGCTTACTGCAATGTAGGCTGAAATTTCTACAATGCTTTTGCTCCTGCTATCCAATGCCATAGTATCTCCCCTGGATTTTGCGCTTACGCTAAAACAAAATGCCATGCTGATTAGAATTGATAAAATTTTCTTCATATTAAAGCCCCCTTTCCTTAAGCCATTTTTCGATGTGGTCGGCAATTTCCCTGTTGTTTGTTTCCTGGAACATAAAGTGGCTGTTGCCCGTAATGCCGGCTTTTGGAAGATCTACCACTGTAGCGTCTCCTCCGTCTGCATTGTAGTGTTCTGCAAAATCTACAGCCTGGTCGCGTACCTGTTTCCAGAAGCCTGTGCTCATTATGTTTTCAGGTCCATTATCGATGTAGTCGCCAAAATAGATGACCATAGGAATTTTTGCCGCGAGGAATTTATTGTATTCTTCGCTTCCAACAACAGGAGTTCCGCCCGGTTCGATTGCAACGATAGCCGCAAGATTATCTGTGTCTGTCTGCCAGCCAACCCGTCCGCCCTGGGAATGGGTGATGTAGATTGCCTTTTTTCCTGTCATCGCCTTTGCATCTGAAAGAACCTTGCTCAAGGCTTCTCCGAAAAGTTTTTCGTCATAATCGCCCGTGTTTGGGGTCATCTGGCGGAAAAACTGGTTCTGCGCTTCTTCACCGGCAGGGAACGCAGAGCCTTCGTAACGGTCAGGGGCGACAAGTCCGATTCTAAAATGTGTGTACCATGCCTGGTCTCCCGGCATGTAGGATTTTCCGTCCTCGCCCCATGCGTCAATTCCGCCTGCGCTTGCCATGCGTGAAGTTGAGCCTGCGGAAGCGCGGCGCGGCTGGTCTACTAAAAATGCAGGGTAGCCTTTGCGAAGGAAAATGTCGCTCCAGCCTTCGCGACCATCAGGCGTTGTCTGCCAGCCGGTTCTGCTTTGTCCGTAGCCGTGAAGGTAAACAATCGGATTCTTTGTTTTTCCGGCCGGAATCTGATAGAAAGTATTTGCGTGGTCAATGTGGGCTGTGTTTCCAGCACGAGTCTGGTCAAGCCAGCTTTTTTCCGGCGCATAGTTTCCTGCAACAGGTTCTGTTACACTTCCTCCAGATGTGAACACGCCCTGCTTTTGAATAACAAGAGCGTCTTTACCTTTT
>JAILBY010000044.1 GCA_024680655.1 Clostridiales bacterium
TATTTCAATCAGATTTTAAAATAAAATGAAAGAAATAGAAAAAAGAAAAAATATTTTGTTTTATAAAAAAATAAAAGACCGAATAAAACGGTCTTTTTTAATGTTATGACCAAATCTATAAGCCGAGTTTTGTCATTTAAGACGACCATCTGTCTATTCTTTGAGTTACCCCAAAGATAAAGCCACCCGTCGCAGACTGCATCGGGCAAATGTATTTCTGCATTCGGTGTTGCTACGGATAGGGTTTACAGGGCCATACAGTCTCCTGTATGCCGGTGAGCTCTTACCTCGCCTTTCCACCCTTACCGACAAAGTCGGCGGTATATCTCTGTTGCACTTTCCCGGAGGTCACCCTCGGCGGCCGTCAGCCGTTATCCTGCCCTTTGTAGCTCGGACTTTCCTCATTTATACCCCGAAAGGTATAACCGCAGCCGTCCAATCTGCTCATAACATAATCATTTTAATTGAAAAAAATGATTAAGTCAAATTTTATTAAATTTTTTCAAAAATGGCTCTATATCTATTGAGGAAAAAATAAAAATGTTGTAAAATAAAAAGGATTATTGTATTTATGAAAGGCAGAATTTTATGCAGGAAAATAATAACAACCAAAAAAGAAAATTTGAAGATGTTTATAGTAATTCCTTTGAAAATATGGAATTTGAAGATATTTTTTCAACAAATAAAAAACCGCAGGCACAGAAGCCTATTGAGGATATTTATTCAGCACAGCCTAAAAAGAGCGTTTCTGCTTTTGACGAGAGTGTTGACGATGTTTTTTCTTCAATCCCTCAGTTTAAGAGAGAGCAAAAGCCAACTGCTGATTATTCTCAGTATGTTACAGAGGAAGTGCAGATTATTACTAACAGACAGCCTCAGCACAACAGAGTGCAGAATAGAGTGCCTAACAGAAGTAACGCTAATTTGAATAATGGAGATATTTATATGTCACGCCAGAGAAACACACAGGATTTTGAGGAATTTGATGAATTCGATACAGAAAACGGCGAGTATGAAGATATTTCTTCATCACCAAAAAACAGAAAGAAGAAAAAGAGCAAAAAGCCTCTTGGCTGTTTTACAGGTATATTAGTTGTTATTCTTGCACTTGTAATCGGTGCAGGTGCGGCGGTTAATATGTTCCTTGACAGCTTGCTCAGCACAATAAAATATTCAGATGAAGCAAGAACTAATAACGCTTATATTTCCGAGGACAAGCTTACAAGCAGTAAAGATGTTACAAACATTCTTTTGCTCGGTATTGACAGAAGAACTGCTGACGAGGCTTCAAGAGCAGATACTATGATGCTTTTGTCTATTGATAAGCAAAATAAAAAATTGAAGCTTACATCTTTCTTGCGTGACTCTTATGTTGATATTCCAGGCAAGGGCTATGCAAAGCTTAATTCAGCTTGTACCTATGGCGGTGCAAAGCTTGTTATGGATACAATAGAATATAATTTCAAGATAAAAATTGATAACTATGTTCTTGTTGACTTTGAAATGTTCAGCAAGATAGTTGACCAGCTTGGCGGTGTTGATGTTGAAGTAACTCAGAAAGAAGCTGACTTTATGGTAAGCCAAAAGCACGGTGCACCTGAAACACCTATAAAATTAAAAGAGGGTGTTAATAATCTTGACGGTGAGGCAGCTTTGTGGTATTGCCGTATAAGATACCTTGACAGCGACTTTTTCAGAACACAGCGTCAGCGTAAGGTCGTTTCTGCTATGGTTGACAAAGCAAAGAAAACAAGCCCTACTGAGTTAGTTGATATTGCAAAGTCTGTTTTACCTCTTGTTGAAACGGGCTTCCAGAAAAAAGAACTCAAAAAAATTGCTATGGGTGCATTAGGCTATCTCAAATATGATATAGCACAGCAGCAGATACCTGCTGAGGGCACTTGGAAGAATGATACTACAAAGGGTGGTCAATATATTCTTTCTTTTGATATAAGCAAAAACAGTGATATACTCAAAGATTTTATCTATTCAAAGGATAAGGAAACAACAAGCTCATCAGAAAACGAAAGTAAGAGTTGATTTTAATGAAGAAAGCAAAAAAAATAATTGCACTTTTTAGCTTGCTTGCCGTTATTACTTCGGCATTAAGCGGTTGTTCAAGCAAAAAAAATATAATAAAGCTTGAAGATACGGCTTCTTTGAAGCAAAATCTTCTTGTTAATTCGACTGCTCACGATATGAACGGTCAGGAGTGCGATTTATCTCTTTCGGGCAAAAACGATGAGATTACTTTTATTGAAATAACTCTTGCAGAAAAGTCAAAGATAAATACTCTTATACTTACGGAAAATGCAGAGAATGTAACAGCCTTTAATATCTATCTTGATGATGAAAAGGTTTATTCGGGCAGTTCAATAGGTGAATACAGAGCTTGTGCCTTTGAAACAAAAGAGGCTGAAAAAATAAAGCTTGAAGTTACTAAAAGTAAATCAAGATTTACTATAAGCAATATATCCGCTTATCTTTCAGAAAAAGATGAAGCTGTTGAAAAGCAGGTATCAGCCTTTATTTCAGCAGAAAATGCCTCAAATCTTTCAAAGCTTGACGCAAAGGTCAATGAATTCATTATCTATGGTTGTGTGAGCTTTAACGAGAACGGCGAGCTTGTTTTCAGCAATAAAAATGATGAAAATTCTGATGCAAAGACCTTGCTTGCAAATGCGGTTAATAATCTTAAAACCTATACGGCTCAAAGCGGCACAAAGCTTTCACTTATGATTTCAGCACCTGAAATCGAAAAGGAAAAGTCAGATAAATTCATAAGCCTTAAAAATAACGGTGATAAGGTTATCAGTGCATATAACAGCGGTAATCTTATCGTCAATATACTTAATATTCTTGATGAATATGGCTTTGACGGTGTTACGCTCAAATGGGACTATCCTGCTACTGAAAAACAATGGAAGGCTTTAAGTGATATTATAACCTCACTTAAAACTGCCGATATGAGCAAGTGCGTTTCATTGAGCATAAGTGATTATGCGTGCAGATTATCAAAGCAGAGTTATCAGTATATTGATAAGATTATCCTTGAAGCGTATGATGTGTTCAACAATGGTCAGCATTCGGCTTATAGCGATTGCCTGAGGCTTGTTTCAAAGCTTAATTCAAACGGTTGCGAACTTTCAAAGATACAGCTTGCTATACCGATGTACGCAAGAACGAGTGATAAGGCGGATATAATTTTCCCTTATAAAACAGAAGCCTATAAGCTTGACCAAAACAAAGAAAGCGTTGAGGGAGAAATTACGGGTAACTTCGGTCAAGAGGATACTACAATCACCTCAACAAGATATTATAATAGCTATCAGACGGTCTTTGACAAAACAGCCTATGCTGTTAGCCTTGGACTTTACGGCGTTGCAGTTTTTGATTATTGCTATGATTTGCCTTACTATGATGAACTTTCTCTTATAAAAGCAGTCGATAAGGCATACGAAAGCAGAACAGTAAACAATAGTAATGAAAACAACGAAGAAACTACGGTTGATAATTAAGGGGATATAAATGGAGGAAAAACAACTTGAACAGCTTAGCGGTACAGTTGAAGAAATAACTTTCAGAAAAGTTGAAAATGGCTTCACTGTCCTTGATTTGAATAGTGATGGCGAGCTTGTTACAGTAGTTGGCGTTTTGCCCGATGTATCTGCTGGTGAGGAACTTCGTCTTATGGGCGAATGGGGTTTTCACCAGGTCTTTGGCAGACAGTTTAAGGCGGAACTTTGTGAAAGGTTTTTGCCTGCTAACTCTGCCTCTATGCTTAAATATCTTTCCTCTGGTGCAGTTAAAGGAATAGGCCCTGCAACTGCCGAAAAAATAGTCGCTGAATTTGGCGACGATACCTTTGAAGTTTTGGAAAATCACCCCGATAAGCTTGCAAGGATAAAGGGTATATCAAAAGATAAAGCAAAGCTTATCTCGGAAAATTTTAAAAAGCAGTTTGCAGTCAGGCAGGTTATGATTTACCTTGAAGGCTTTGGTATGACACCCTCGGAATGTCTGAAAGCATATAAGGCATTA
>JAILBY010000049.1 GCA_024680655.1 Clostridiales bacterium
TTGATACAAGCAATTACACTACCTCTGTTGCACTTTACGACAGCGAAAAAAACAGCATTAAGCAAGTAAAAAAGCTTTTGCCCGTCAAAGACGGCGAAATAGGTTTGAGGCAGAGTGATGCAGTTTTTCATCATACCATTCAACTGCCTGATTTGCTCGAAAAGCTTTTTGAAGATAACAATGATAATATTTCAGCAGTAAGCGTTTCGTCAAAGCCTCGTTGGCTTGAAAGCTCTTATATGCCTTGCTTTATGACGGGTGTTGCTTGTGCGAGGGCTATAAGTGCTACTAATTCTGTTAAGTATGAGGAATTTTCTCACCAGTTAGGTCACATTGTGGCAGCACTTTATTCTGCTGATAAAATTGATTATATTAACCGAGAGTTTATTGCTTTCCATATTTCAGGCGGAACTACCGAGGTCTTACTTGTAAAGCCTGATGATGAAAAGGTTATAAAAGCAGAGGCTATATTGAATTCACTCGACCTTAAAGCAGGTCAGGCGATAGACCGAGTAGGAGTTATGCTCGGACTGAGCTTTCCAGCAGGTGCAAGGCTTGATGAGCTTTCTCAGAAAAGCGAGAAGGAATACAAAATTAAGGTTAAACTGAAAGATGGCTGTTGCAGTCTTTCGGGGATAGAAAATCAATGCAGAAAAATGTTTGACAACGGCGAAGCAAAAGAGGATATTGCAAAATTCTGCATTTGCTCAATCTATTCAAACATTAACGCTATGTGCGAATATCTTGACGAGCATTATAACGGCTTGCCGATAGTTTTTGCAGGCGGAGTTATGTCAAATTCATATATAAGAAATAAGATAACCGAAAGCTTTGATGTTTGTTTTGCAAAGCCTGAATTTTCGTCTGATAATGCGTCAGGTATTGCTATACTTGGTTATCTGAACGAACAAAAAAACAAGAATTAAGATACTATCGAAAGCGGATTGCAAAAGGAGATAAAAAATGCAGGATGTAACACCGACGGTGTTGACTGTCACTCAGCTTAACGCTTATGTTAAATCTATAATTGAAGAAGATTTTAATCTAAGAACAGTGTTTCTTGTAGGTGAAATTTCAAATTTCACCAATCATTACAGAACAGGTCATTTATATATGACCATTAAAGATGAAAATTGCAGTATAAAGGCAGTTATGTTCCGTTCAAGTGCTCAAAGGCTTAAATTTGAACCTGAAAGCGGTATGAGCGTTATAATCAGAGGCAGAGTGTCCCTCTTTGAGCGTGACGGACAGTATCAGCTTTATATAGACGATATGCAACCAGATGGTATGGGTGCTTTGAGCCTTGCCTTTGAGCAGTTGAAGAAAAAACTTTCAGCACAAGGTCTTTTTGATGAAGAACACAAAAAGCCTTTGCCTCGCTATCCTCAGAAAATCGGCGTGGTAACTTCTCCAACTGGTGCTGTGTTGCAGGATATAAGAAATGTTTTGCAAAGAAGATTTCCAGCAGTTGAGATTGTTTTGTGTCCCGTTGAGGTTCAGGGTGCTAATGCTTCAAAGCAGATTGCAAAAGCTATTGAAAAATTCAATATGCTTAAAGGTGCTGATGTGCTTATAGTCGGCAGAGGCGGTGGCTCAATGGAGGATTTATGGGCTTTCAACGAAGAAATTGTCGCAAGGGCTGTCTTTGACTCGGAAATTCCTGTTATTTCAGCCGTAGGGCACGAAACAGATTTTACTATCTGTGATTTTGTTGCAGATTTAAGAGCACCTACTCCGTCAGCAGCAGCCGAGCTTGCTGTGCCTGAAATATCAGAACAGAAGATATATATCAAAAGTCTTGATTTGGCTTGTAAAAATCAGATTAAAAGAATGGTAGATGATAACAGAGTTAAACTTAAATTGCTTATGTCGTCAAGGGCTATGCAAAACATTCACTCTGTTGTTGAAAATAAAAGACTTATAATTGACGATTTAATCAACCGTATGCAACAGAGCGTTTTGCTCAGATTAAGCGATAATAAAGGCAAAATCAGAGCACTCTGCGGAAAGCTTGACGCTTTAAGTCCTCTTAAAGTTTTAGCAAGAGGCTATTCGGTTGTATTTAAGGAAGAAAAATCCGTTTCAAGTGTAAAGGATATAGAAAAAGACGATGAAATAAAAATCAGAATGTCTGACGGCATAGCTGAATGTTTGGTTAGGAAGTGTAATTATGAAAAAAATGACTTATGAACAGGCAATAAAAAGACTTGAAGAAATTGTTTCAACCTTGGAAAAGGGTGAGGCAAGCCTTGACGACTCTCTTAAACTCTTTAAAGAGGGTACAGAGCTTTCAGCGTTTTGCAGTGATTTTCTTGATAAAGCAGATTTGAAAATTTCTGAACTTTCAGATATAAAGATAGATGAAGAAGTTGAATGAGAGGTGTCTTTGATGGCTGATGTAAGAGAAAAAATGCAGGAATATATAAAAATCGTTGAAGAAAAGCTTTTTTCTTATCTTCCAAAGGCAGAAAACGGTCAGGATATTGTTTGCGATGCTATGAGGTATAGCATTACAAATGGCGGTAAAAGAATAAGACCTGTTTTAGTGCTTGAATTTTGCCGTCTTTGTGGTGGCAATATTGAAAAGGCTCTGCCGTTTGCTTGTGCTGTTGAAATGATACACACATATTCTCTTATACACGATGATTTGCCTTGTATGGACGATGATGATATGAGAAGAGGCAAGCCGTCCTGCCATATTAAATTCGGCGAAGAATACGCACTCCTTGCAGGTGACGGACTTCTTAATCTTGCATTTGAAACAATGCTCAAAGAAACACTTAATTCAGATGATACTAAAAGTTTTATAAAAGCTGCTTACACTCTTGCAAGGTCTTCGGGAGTTCAGGGAATGATAGGCGGTCAGGTTATTGATTTGCTCAGCGAAAACAGTAAGAACTCTCTCGAAAGACTTAAAGTTATGGATAAGCTTAAAACGGGTGCTTTGATAGAAGCGTCTTGTCTTATGGGCTGTATTATTGCAAACGCAGATGAGGAAAAGCTGAACGCTGCTTTGAAATATGCTGAAAATATAGGACTTGCTTTCCAGATAGTTGATGATATCCTTGATGTAATAGGTGAGCCTGAGGAATTGGGTAAGCCCATTGGCAGTGATGAAGAAAACGAAAAAACAACCTATGTTTCAATTCTTGGTCTTGATGAAGCAAAGAATTATGCAGAAAAATTAAGTGAAGATGCTGTTTCTGCTCTAACAGTTTTTGGCGATGATGCAGAGTTTTTGAGCGAGCTTGCAAGGCTCTTGTGCGTCAGAAAAAAATAATCTTTTTGAAAGTGATTTGTTATGAACGAGTTTAAATATGTTGATAAAATTAAATCACCTGATGATGTTAAAGCGATAGATGAAAAAGAGCTTCCCATACTTGCCGAAGAGGTACGCAAGGTTCTTATCGATACCGTTTCAAAAACGGGCGGACATCTTGCTTCAAACTTGGGCGTTGTTGAGTTGACTATTGCGTTACATCGTGTTTTTGACTCACCGCAGGACCAGATTGTCTGGGATGTCGGTCATCAGGTATATACACATAAGCTTTTTACGGGCAGATATGATGATTTTTCAACCTTGCGTCAGCAGGGCGGTCTTTCAGGCTTTTCACGCCCTTATGAAAGCAGACACGATATATTTTTCAGCGGTCATTCAAGCACATCTATTTCAGCCGCTTACGGACTTTCAAGTGCAAAGACATTGAATAACGATAAGCACCATGTTATCGCAGTTATAGGCGATGGTGCTCTTACGGGCGGTCTTGCTTACGAGGGCTTGAATAACGCAGGGCGTTCAAAGGACAGACTTATTGTTATACTTAACGATAATAAGATGTCTATATCAAAAAATGTCGGCTCACTTGCAAAGCATCTTGCAGTTGTACGCTCAAAACCGCTTTATTTCAAAGCCAAAAATGCTTTTGCAAAATTTATTGTCAATATTCCGTTTATAGGTCAGAAGCTTAAAAGAAGAATGTTGAGAATAAAGGCAAAGCTTAAAAATATCATTTTTGGCAGAACAATATTTGAAGATATGGGATTTCGCTATATGGGGCCTATCAATGGTCACAATATAGAGTTGCTTATTGATGCACTTGAAAGTGCGAAAAACTTAAAGACGCCCGTACTTATTCATATCAACACAATAAAGGGCAGAGGCTATAACCACGCCGAAGAAAATCCAAGTGATTTCCACGGTGTTTCAAAATTCGATATAAATACAGGTGACCCGATTTATGTAGGCTCGAATTTTTCGGCTGAATTCGGGAAATATCTTTGCTCTCTTGCTGAAAACGACGGAAGAATATGTGCAGTTACAGCCGCTATGTCCTTGGGAACGGGACTTGATGAATTCAGCGAAAAATATCCTAAACGCTTTTTTGATGTCGGCATAGCCGAGGAACACGCAGTTACTTTTTCGTCAGGTCTTTCAAAGGATGGAATGTTACCTGTTTTTGCAGTCTATTCATCTTTCTTACAGCGTTGCTACGACCAGCTTGTCCACGATGTTTCCTTGCAGGGCTTAAAGGTTATTCTTGGCATTGACAGAGCAGGCTTTGTCGGCGAGGATGGCGAAAGTCACAACGGCTTGCTTGATGTTGCGTTGCTCAACAGTATCCCTAAAACAACAGTTTATTCACCTGCAACCTATAAGGAATTGCAGGAGGATTTATACAAAGCCTTTTACGAGGACGGCGGATTTGTTGCAGTAAGGTATCCGAGAGGTGCTGAAAACGCTCTTGCTGATGAAATAGAGATAAACAGCGGTAACTTTGATGTTTTCGGTGAAGAAAACGCAAAAATTGTTATAGCAACCTATGGCAGATTATTCTTTAACGCATATAAGGCTATGAAAAAATTAAAGGAAAATGGAATTGATGTTAAAATATTAAAGCTTAACAGAATAATTCCGATTGACAAAAAATCTGTTTCAAAGGTTGAAAATGCAGAAAAGATTTATTTCTTTGAAGAGGGAATAAAAAGTGGCGGAGTTGGCGAACACTTTGCTTGTATTCTTCTTGAAAAGGGCTATACAGGGCAGTATAAAATAGTTGCAGTTGAAAATCAGTATGTTGCACAGGCAAGTACAAAGGAACTTATGAAAAAGTTTAATTTTGACTGTGACGGTATGGTTAAAATTATTACCGAGGGTGAATGAATGTGAACGAAAAAGTCAGGCTTGATGTTGCTATGACACAACAAGCTCTTGCACCAAGCCGTGAAAAAGCTCAGGCTTTGATAATGGCAGGTCAGGTTTATATAAACGGACAAAAGGCACTTAAAGCAGGTGCAAGCGTTACACAAAAGGATAAAATAGAGGTAAGAGGCAAACAACTTCAATATGTAAGCCGAGGCGGACTTAAACTTGAAAAGGCTATGAAGTCTTTTCCTATTTCACTTGATGGCTGTATTTGTATGGATGTAGGTGCTTCAACGGGCGGCTTTACGGATTGTATGCTTCAAAATGGTGCTTCAAAGGTTTATTCTATTGATGTAGGCTATGGACAGCTCGACTGGAAATTGCGTACAGATGAAAGAGTTGTAAATCTTGAAAGGACTAATTTCAGATATGTAACAAACGAGCAGGTGCCTGATAGTATTGATTTTTCAAGTGTTGATGTTTCATTTATTTCACTTAAACTTATTTTGCCTGTTTTAAAAAACTTGCTTAAAGCAGACGGACAGGCTGTCTGCCTTATAAAACCTCAGTTTGAGGCTGGCAGAGAAAATGTAGGCAAAAAAGGTGTTGTAAGAGATAAAAATATACATATTCAGGTTATTGAAAATGTTTGTGGCTATATAAAAGACTCGGGCTTTAAGGTTTTGGGACTTGATTTTTCACCCGTAAAAGGTCCTGAGGGTAATATTGAATATCTTGCATATATTACGGCTGATGAAAATAGTAAAGATGAGGCTGATATTGATATAACAGAGCTTGTTGAACGCTCTCATTCTGTTCTTGATGGCGGTGATAAAGAATGAATATTGCTATAATTCCAAACCTTACAAGAGAAAATGCTCTTGATGTGACTAACTGTGTTGTTGAAGAATTGAAAAAATTAGGTGCAAACTATTTCTTTGAAAAAAACACGGCTGAAAATATTAAAAATATTTCAAAAGAACATACTCTTGATGAAGATGAATTGCTTGATTACTGCGATATTGTAATATCAATAGGCGGTGACGGAACAATTCTTCATACTGCAAAAAAGGCCGCTATTTTTCACAAGCCTGTTTTGGGCATAAACGCTGGCAGACTTGGGTTTATGGCTGATATTGAAAAGAATGAAATCAGTCTTTTAAAAAAGCTTATTGACGGAGATTATTCCATTGAAAAAAGAATGATGCTTGAAACCTCAATTATGCTTAACGGAGAGGTTGAAAAAAAGCTTTATTCAATAAATGATACCGTATTTTCAAGAGGAACAACGCTTAAACTTGTTGAAATAACGGTTGAATGTGACGGCAAAGAGGTTCATAAGTATCTTGCCGACGGTGTTATTATTGCAACACCAACAGGCTCTACGGCTTATTCACTTTCAGCAGGTGGACCTATTGTTGACCCGTCTATTGAAAGTATGGTTTTAACGCCGATTTGTACGCACTCTTTGTTTTTCAGGTCTGTTGTTTTTAACGCCGAGAGTGTTTTGAAAATGTGTGCAGAGGATTTTAACTCAAATGATGTTTATCTTTCTTGCGATGGTGAAAAATCCTTGCATATAACAAAAGATAATTGCGTTTTGATAAAAAAGGCGGATATATCTGCAAAGTTCATTAAGCTTAAAACGGATAATTTTGTGGATACGCTTAACCGTAAATTCTCAGAAAGGAACAGTCAGAAAATATGAAGAAGAAACGACACGAAGCGATAATTGAACTTATAAATAATTTTGATATAAACACTCAGGACGAATTGCTTGTAAAGTTGCAGGAAAGTGGCTTTGATGTTACTCAGGCAACAATATCAAGAGATATTAAGGAACTCAGACTTGTAAAGACCGTTGGTGAAAACGGTCAGTATAAATATGCTGTAAATAGTGCCGTTGAGGATAATATAAACGGAAATATAAGTTTGTTTAAGGGCGTAATAATATCGGTTGAATGTGCAGTTAATATGCTTGTTATAAAATCAAGCTCTGGCATGGCTCAGGCTGTTTGTGCAACGATTGACGCTATGAAGTTTGAGGGCGTTGTAGGTACTCTTGCAGGCGATGATACAATTTTTATCGCCTGTGCAAGTGAAGAAACTGCAAAGCAATTAAAAAATACTATCAACAAAATGTTGGGTTAAGGGGAGCTTATAGGCTATGCTTAAAAATATCAGTATCGAAAATGTTGCTGTTATAGAAAAGGCTGATATATCTTTTACTGACGGACTTAATATCCTTACGGGTGAAACAGGTGCAGGTAAAAGTATTGTTATAGACTCTATAAATGCCATACTTGGTGAGAGAACAACCAGAGATATAATAAGAAATGGTACGCAAAAGGCTGTTGTTTCTGCTCTTTTTGAGGATGTAGGCAAAGAGGTTGAAAAGGTGTTGGCTGAATTAGGAATAGAGTGCGAAGAAGACGGAAGTTTGCTTATCAATCGTGTGATTTCCTCTGACGGTAAAGGCTCTTGCCGTATAAACGGACAGAATGCAACGGCTTCAATGCTCAAAGCTATTGCAGGCGAGCTTATAAATATACACGGTCAGCACGATTCACAGAAATTGCTTAATCCTACAAATCACGGTGTTTACATTGACAAAATGGCAGATACTGAAAAAAGCCTTGAAGAATATCTGAAATATTACAATCTTTTACGCTCTATCAGAAAGCAGATAAACGACCTTACTGTTAATGAAGAAGAGAAAAAGGAAAAGATTGATACACTTAAATATCAGATTGAAGAAATTGAAAGTGCAGAGCTTAAAGAGGGCGAGCTTGAACAGTTAAATGAAAGAAAAGGTAAAATATTAAATGCTGAAAAAATAACCTCGGCTCTTAATAATGCGTATGCACTTCTTAACGGAACGGAAGATGTTCAGGGCGTTGTCTATAATC
>JAILBY010000053.1 GCA_024680655.1 Clostridiales bacterium
AGGAGCGATTGCGGTGGAGCCGTCAACTGAGGTAAAGTAGCCGGGCTCGCCTGTTCCTCGGTCAACGCGGGCGTAAGTAGAACCGATATTGCTTGAGCTATATGTTGTTCCCGCGCCGCCGACCAAATGGCTGCACAAACCAAAGACAGCGGTTGACGAGGCCGCCGTTGAAGACCAATCGGTTCCGTCCGGAACAGTAATGGTGACAAGCTTTGAACAAACTCCAAACATATAATCTATAGAACAGCCGCTCGCCAAAGTAAAGTTTCCTAAAGTCAGGCTCGCAAGATTTGAGCATGAGTTGAACATATAACTCATATTGGCAATCGCGGCCGGAGCCAGATTTTCCAAATTCAAACTTGAAAGCGCGGCGCAAGATTTAAAGGCGTTTTGCATTGACGTAACGTTTTGGGCGGTAAATGCCGTCGGGAATTCCAAAGCCGTCAAGGCAGAGCAGCCGGAGAACATTCCGCTCATCGTAGTCAAACTTTCGCTGCTCAAGGTTGAAATGTCCACCGTGGTCAAACTGCTGCAACTGTCAAACATTGACGACATTGTAGTGACGCTTTGGCTGCTAAAGCCCGACATGTCGATTTCCGTAAACTTGCAATTTTTAAGCATGCTGGCAGAATCTGCGTCAAGAGGAATCAAAACGTTAGAGTTTGTCCAGCCGTCGGCGTAATAGTAAACCACGCCGCTTTCAAGCCAGGCGTAACAAGGAATCTCCGACGTGTCTTGGCTAAGCGTCACTTTGCTCTTGGCGGCCAATTGTTCGTCAGTCAAGAACAAAGTACATGGCTTGAACTTGCAGCTTGTCGCGTCGGCGTTTATCGTTGCGCCAGTCAGCTCAGAATTTATGTCCGAACCTGTTTTCATTGTGATGGTGGCTTCTGTTACGGTAAACGCGCTGGTCGTGTCGTAAACGTTTCCGTTGTAAAGGGCGCGGCAATACAATTCGTAGGCGCCAGCCGGGAAGTATGTGGCCCGCACGGATTGAGAATCGGCGCTGTAAAGAGCTCCGCCGTATTGCCTTATTTCTATGCGAGAAGATGTGGGCGTTACAGTCAACGCGCTTCCGCTAGACGAATCTTTAACGATAAAGCTTGCGGTCTTGCTTGCCGCGCTTGGAGCGGTCATTACAAAAGAAACGTTTCCGCTAAAGCTGACGCTTACGCCGCC
Source organism: Clostridiales bacterium (assembly GCA_024680655.1). Taxonomy (GTDB): domain Bacteria; phylum Bacillota; class Clostridia; order Oscillospirales; family Acutalibacteraceae; genus UMGS263. Next base: position 1,180 of record JAILBY010000053.1, read on the forward strand.
GGTAACAGTAACGTCTTTTAGTTTTCCAACCGGAGCCGTTCCGCTTGAATCGTAAACCAAAGCCACGCCTGTGTTTGCCATTCCAAAGCAAGACAGCTTTGATTCTTCAAGCGCGTAAGTGCCATAGCCCTTAAGAGCCGCGTCGCCAAATTGGTAATAGCCTGTCGCTATGTTCGCCTTTAACGGAATTACGGAAGCGCCGCTTGCCAAAGCAAAGTCGCTTGTAACCAAAAGCGGCTTCTCTCCGTCATACAAGTAAATTTCATTAGCGATGTTCGCGCTTCCGTCAAGGATTGTAACAGCGTCGTTAGCGGAATAAATGCCCGCGCCGCTTCCTGTTGTGGTACATCCAGAAATCACGGAATCTTTAATGTTCAAGGTTCCCCAATTGTAAATGCCGCCGCCGTCAGAATTGTCGCCCAATACGCGGCAATCAGTCATTGTAAGGCCGTCAACAGTAAGGCTTGCGCCTGAGTATATATAAATTCCGCCGCCAGAGCCTCTGTCTGTGAGATAACAATTTTCAAGGTTAAGATCTGTCGCGGTAACAACAGCGTCCCCGCCAAGATAAAGGCCGCCGCCAGCAATATCGTTGTGGTTGTCCTTTATCTTAACGTTCTCAAGATGAACGCCTGTAACGCTTGACCTTACGTTAATGCCCGCAAAGGTATTAAAGGCAAGATTCTTTATCGTTGTTCCGCTTGCGTCAATATTAATCGCAACAAGATTAGTCCCAACAAGGCCGCCGATAATGTCTTTTTGGCTTCCGTCATTTGTTTGTATTGTCAAGCCAGTCGCGGTCGCGGGTATTGTAAGGGCCTGCTCTTCTGTCGTTCCGTTCACGACGATAATCGTACAGTTGGCTCCAGCTATGCTTTGGAAGGCCTTATGCAAGGTCTTTAACGGATAAGCGGAAGTTCCGCTATTTGTGTCAAAGCCGTTCGTTCCGTCAACGTAAATCGTTCCCAAAGCCAAAACGCCAGCCGTTCCAGCGCCGTCAGGAACAATCGTAAAGTCTCCGCCCTTGGCCGCGAACTTCGCGCAAATGGTCGCGGTAATTGAAGTTCCAGAAAGGACGGAAGTTCCCGTGACAAAATTTTCATGGCTTATTGTGGCTACAGGAGAAGCGGCGGTCAAAGTTTCGCCAACCGCGATGGTTTTGCCAGCGCAAAGGTAAACGTCATTCGCGCCGCCTGTTCCGCCAGGAATGCTCGCGCCGGCAGACATCGTGAAAGTTCCGTTTATATATGCCGCGCCGCCGTTAGAAGACGCCGCGTTCGCGCTGACTGTTCCGCCGCTAAGCGTAAAGCTTCCGCTAGACGCCAGATTCAAGCCGCCGCCGTTTGCCGCGCCGTTATAGCTGATTGTTCCAGTAGAAAGGGTCAAATCATTGTCAACATAAAGGCCGCCGCCGTATGTAGCGCTGTAGTTTTTGCTGACAGTAAAGCCGCTTGTCGTTGTGAGCGTTCCGCCCGCAAAATAAATTCCGCCGCCTCCTTCACCCGCGCTATAATTTCCGCAATCGCTTAGGCCTGTCGCCGCGGAGCTTGCCTCCTTTCCCACAAGGCAATTGTCGATTGTAACAGAAGGAGAGCCGCCGCCTGTGTAAAGGCCGCCGCCGCCGATGTACGCGTAGTTATGGTTGATTTGTCCGCCGCTAATTGTAAGGCTTCCGCAGTTTCTGATTCCGCCGCCAACGCT
>JAILBY010000055.1 GCA_024680655.1 Clostridiales bacterium
ATATATTCCTGCGGTGGCTTATCGCCATATCTTTCTTTAAAGCCATCACAACACATTTGCCTGAAATATTCAAAATGGTCTTGATTATCAGGCACTTCAAAGTGCGGAAGCTTTGTATTGCCAAACTCAAATTCAACATTACAACGCTCTGCAATAAGCTGTGTGTTTTCGATAGCACTTGGTACAAAACCGAACAGTTCACGCATTTCACTTTCGCTTTTAAGATAGAACTCGTCCGACTGAAATTCAAAGCCTGTATCTTCACCGACTGTATGATTAGTCTGAATACATATAAGTACCTGCTGAACCTTTGAATCCTCTTTTTTTATATAGTGGACATCGTTAGTTGCAACAAGCGGTATTCCCGTTTCTTCCGAAAGCTTGATAAGGTCGGGCAAAATTGCTTGTTGCTCCTTTATTCCGTGGTCTTGTATTTCAATAAAATAATTATCCTTGCCAAAGACGGAATTATACCATAAAGCCGTCTGCTTTGCAGCTTCATAGTCGTTTCTCAACAACGCTCTTGGTATTTCACCCGCAAGGCAAGCCGAAAGGCAAATCAAACCCTCGTGATGTTTTTCAAGAAGCTCGTGGTCAACTCTCGGTTTTCCATAAAAGCCGTCAGTCCAAGCCTTTGAAACAAGGGTTATCAAATTCTGATAGCCCTTATTATTTTCGCAAAGCAAAATAAGGTGATTATGCTCACTGTCCAGAGCATTCACCCTATCACTCATCCTTCTTGCCGCAACATAGACCTCACAGCCTATAATCGGCTTTATTCCTTTTTTTCTTGCCGCTTTATAAAAATCAACAGCACCATACATATTGCCGTGGTCAGTTATCGCTATGCTTGTCTGACCAAGCTCAAGAGCCGACTCAATAAGTTCATCAATACGGCAAGCACCATCAAGCAAGCTATATTCTGTATGCAAATGTAAATGTGTAAAACCTGCCATAGTGCCTCCTAAAAAATCAACTGTGCAATTTCAAATCATCAGCGATTGCAATAATTCTGTTTAATCTATGATTTACGCCCGAGCGTGAAATCGGCTTACTGAGATTTTCGCCAAGCTCTCTGAGGCTCATCTCAGGATTTTCAAGGCGAAGAACTGCAAGTTCTTTAAGCTCGTCCGTTAAACTGTCAAGCCCTTTTTCCTTTTTTATAAATTCTATCGCCTCAACCTGCGGTGACGAAGCCGCAACAGTTCTTGTTATATTTGCTATTTCAAAATTCGCCTTTCTGTTTATGTTATTGCGAACATCTTTATACATTTTTACGCCCATAAATTCAAGCGAAGAATTAACAGCACCCATAAGAGTAAGCATATCCTCTATATTTGAGCTGTCTTTAAGATAAACTATATTATTGCCCTTGCGTAACACCTGTTTTGGCGATATATCAAAATCAGAAATAAAATTCGCCAGCTCATCGCTCACCTTATGGTAGGTAACGGCAAATTCAAAATGATAGTCCTTTTCTGGATTTGTTATGTTTCCGCAGGACAAAAAAGCACCTCTCAAAAAAGCACTTGCACAGCATTCATTTTCTACATTTGCAAGGTTTATATCAACTGAAATCTCCTTGCCCGTATATCCGAGTGCGTCAAGAATTTTTAGGCGTTGCTCTGCTTTTTCAACGCTTATATTATATTTTCCAGCCTTTGAGCATTTCTTTTCAACCTCAAAGCCACCGATTTTTTTTATTGCTCTGCAATAAAGCTCGGCAACCGTTTCGTGCTCTGTCTGCAAAGAAATTGAAGATTTTGAAAAAGCCCTACCAAAAAGCAAAAGACCATAGTCAAATGCTAATTCACAGCAGGGCGATTCAATTTCAATTTTTGCAAGTTCAGTTTTCACATCATAGCAAAAAGACATCTGCCTTTTACTCTCCTACTCTTATTACTTCTGTTTCAAGCGATACTCCCGTTTGTTCTAAAACGGTCTTTTGCACAAACTTAATCAAATCAACAATATCCTTTGCCGTAGCGTTATTTCTGTTGATAATAAATCCAGCGTGTTTTTCGCTGACCTGTGCACCGCCTATTGTTTTACCGTTAAGACCTCATTGTTCAATCAATGCACCTGCAAAATATCCCTCTGGTCTTTTAAATGTGCTTCCTGCACTTGGATATTCCAAAGGCTGTTTCTCTTTTCTGCTCGAAAGAAATCCATTCATTTTTTCTTTTATGCTTTCCTGATTATCCTTTTTTAACTTAACGGTAACCGAAGTTATTATATAATTCTTACCTGAATAAACACTATGGCGGTAAGACAAATCAAGCTCATCAGCTTTGAAAGAGCCTTTTTCACCATTTTCTGAAATATGCTCTGCTTCAAGCACAACATCCTTCATTTCTCCGCCATAAGCACCTGCATTCATATACAATGCTCCGCCTACACTTCCAGGAATACCAAAAGCAAATTCAAGACCTGATAAGGAATTTTCAAGGCAGAATCTGCAAAGCTTCATAAGGCTTACACCAGCCGAGCATTTAACAGTATCTTCTGCAATAAGTTCAATCTTATCAAGTCTTTCTGTTATAATAACTATTCCGTCAAAGCCGTTGTCTGACACAAGGACATTACTTCCCTTACCTAAAATCAACGGCTTTGAATTATTTTCATAAAGCTCTGAAATAAAATCAGAAAGCTTTTCGCTTTCCTGCGGAAAAACCACAAGAGCCGCCTTTCCGCCTGCTTTAAAGGTTGTGTAATCTTTAAGAAGAATATCCTTTTTAAAATCAAAGCCATATTTTTCAGCTAATTCACAATAAAAATCAATATTCTTCACAGCGAAAAAACCTCCGAAAAAATTAGTCTAAAAGAGCAGCACCTATAATACCAGAATCGTTGCCAAGCAAAGCTCTGCAAATTTTAGTCTGAGTTTTTGCAAATACGCTGTATCTTTCTTCTTCAACATATTTACGGATAGGTGCAAGAAGAGTTTCGTCCTCGTGGCTTATACCACCGCCAACGCAAACCATTTCAGGCTGTAATGCGTTTATAACATTAGTTATACC
>JAILBY010000072.1 GCA_024680655.1 Clostridiales bacterium
AACTGACACAAGCCTTTTCTCAACCTCGTTTACTATCTCAATAAGGTTTATTTTTGTTCTTCCGCAGGTCGGGCAAGAAATCAGATAAGGTGTATCCTTTTTCATATCAAGTGCCTTTAAAATATCAAAGCCTGCAAACACTTCATTTACGGGATTATCGGTAAGAGAAACTCTTATTGTATCGCCTATTCCCTTGGCAAGCAAAGAGCCTATTCCGACAGAGGATTTTACAAGTCCCATTCTTTGTGTACCAGCCTCTGTAACGCCTAAATGAAGCGGATAATCGCACATCTGAGCAACTTTTTCATAAGCCTCAATCATCACTCTTACATCGGAAGATTTGATTGAAATAACAATATCATTGAAATCAAATTTTTCAAGCAATCTTGTATGATACATAGCACTTTCAGCCATAGCCTCAGGCGTAGGTGCACCGTATTTTGCAAGTATTTCCTTTTCAACCGAGCCTGAATTAACGCCTATTCTTATAGGCACATTGTTTATACGGCAAGCCTCGGCAACTGCTTTAACCTTATCATCTGAGCCGATATTTCCAGGATTTATTCTGACCTTGTCAACACCTGCACTTATGCTTTCAAGTGCAAGCTTATAATCAAAGTGAATATCTGCCACAACAGGAATATTTATATTTTTCTTTAATGCTTCAACTGTTTTTACTGTTTCCTTATCGGGAACAGAAACTCTGATAATCTGACAACCAGCCGCTTCAAGCTCCTTTGCCTGAGAAACATTACCGTCAATATCGTGAGCGGGCTTATTGAGCATAGACTGCACTGAAACAGGTGCATCGCCACCTATTTTTATATTGCCAACAGTTACCTGACGGCTTTTTCTTCTTTCAAACATAAAATCACCTATAAACTATTTTTTGACAAGCTTTACTATATCACTAAAGGTTACGGCAACCATCATAAGCATAAGTAATGCCATTCCTGCTGCGTGAACATAGCCTTCATATTTCGGATTTACCTTTTTTCTCCTTACAAGTTCAACCAAGAGGAAGAAAAGTCTGCCACCGTCAAGAGCAGGAAACGGCAAAAGGTTGAATATTCCCACATTAACGGTTATAAAAGCAAACAAAAGCAAAACAGAGTCAAAGCTTGATTTTGAAGCTGTTTCAGCAATAACGCTTACAGTACCTATCGGTCCAGAAAGCTGACTAAAACCGAACTGACCTGTAACCAAATCGAAAAGGCTCAACCATATCATTCTTGAAAAAGAAGCCATAGCCTTAAAAGAGCCGACAAAAACATTGGAAAAGTTCGGCTTTTTTCCATAGAGAGAAAAATCAAAGACAATAACATTAGAGCCATCCCTCTCCATTGTCTGAAATTCTACTCCCGATAAATTTATTTTTTCACCGTTACGCTTAACGGTAAAATCAACAACACCGTCTTTATCCCTCATCATAAGAAAACTTACATCATAAGAAGAATAGACCGTTGTACCATTTATCTTACAAATTTCATCGCCTGGTTGAAGTCCGTAAGAAGCACTCGTTGCACTCTCACTGAAAGCAGCTATTTTATTTGTACCAACAAGCGGATTTATCGAAAGCATAATTGATATTATTATAAGTCCGAGAATTAAATTCATTGTAGCACCAGCGGCGACTATAATGATTTTCTTCCAGGTCTTTGCGTTATTGAAAGCACGCTCGTCCTCGCTTGCATCATTTTCACCCTCCATACTTACATAACCGCCTATCGGCAAGACACGCAAAGCATAGAGCGTTTCTTTTGATTTATGCTTAAACAAAGCAGGTCCCATACCTATTGCAAATTCATTTACCTTTACGCCAGAAAGCTTTGCACATATAAAGTGACCGAATTCGTGAATTGCAATTATAAAGCCAAAAAATACGATTGCAACAAGAATAGGCCACGCCTTATTCCATACTGTTGAAAAAGATATTGCCAAAGTATCAAGCACAAAATCACCTCAAATTATTTTATATGCGACAAAACAAATTCTCTTGCATACAAATCGGTTTCAAGAACATCATTTAAAGTATAGTCCTTATCGCCTTTAAAGCTATCAACCGTTTCTCTGACAAGCCTTGCAATATCAAGGAAGCCTATTTTACCTTGTCTGAACAGTAAATTTGCCTGCTCATTTGCAGAATTTGCACAAGCAGGATAGAGTCCGCCCTTTGTGATTGCACTTCTGCATATATTTATACACTCAAAGGTATCATAATCAGGATAAGAAAAAGTAAGCTTGCCATAATCTGCAAGAGAGAGCTCCTTTACGGGCGACTCAAATCTTTCGGGATAAGTCAAAGCGTACTGAATAGGAATACGCATATCGGGAACACCGAGTTGAGCGATAACAGAATTATCATCATATTCAACAAGAGAGTGCACTACGCTTTCACGATGCACAACAATATCAACCTTTTCAGGCGTAACGCCGAAAAGCCATACAGCCTCAATAAGTTCAAGTCCCTTGTTCATCATTGTAGCACTATCTATGGTAATTTTTGCACCCATACTCCAATTAGGATGCTTTAATGCCTGCTCAACACTTATATCCTTTAACTCCTCTTTTTTCTTACCGAAAAAAGGTCCGCCCGAAGCGGTAAGTATAACCTTTTTCAATGCTTTATTAGAGGGCTTACCTTGTAAGCATTGAAAAATTGCAGAATGCTCGCTGTCAACGGGAAGGATACTCACATTGTTCTTTTTTGCACATTCAGTAACAAGACTACCGCCTGCAACAAGTGTTTCTTTATTTGCAAGAGCAATAGTCTTTTTTGCTTCAATCGCTTTAAGTGTAGGTTCAAGTCCAGCCATACCCACAATAGAGTTTAGTACAGTATCAGCGTTTTTATACTCTGCACACTCACAAACGCCCTGATTTCCAGAAAGAATTTTTACATTTGTATCCTTAACTCTCTGCTTTAAATCTGTTGCCGATTTTTCATCAACGACAGCAACAATTTCAGGCTTAAATTCTCTGATTTGCTCTTCAAGAACATCAATTCTTGAATTTGCCGTAAGTGCCTTTATTTTAAAGCCACATTTTCTTGCAACATCAAGAGCCTGTGTGCCTATTGAACCGGTAGAGCCTAAAATAGTAAGGTTTTCAGTCATAAATTCACCTTATTTTGTAAAAAGATTTAAAAGAATATACATAGACGGAAGAACAAAAAGGCAACTGTCAAATCTATCCATTATTCCGCCGTGACCAGGCATAAGGTTGCCGAAGTCCTTTATTGAGTAATTTCTCTTTATCGTTGAAGCTGACAAATCGCCGAGCATACTTACAACTGAAAGAATTACAGAAAGTAAAAGTGTAAAGCCGTAAGAAATCTTAAAGGAAATAAACAGATAATTATTAAACGCATAAAGCACAATAAGATTTACTACTGCTGTGATTATTATTCCGCCAAGAGCACCCTCAACTGTCTTTTTAGGGCTTATTCTCGGTGTAAGCTTATGCTTGCCGAACTTTCTGCCCACAAAATAAGCAAAGGTATCGGTAATCCAAGAGCAGATAAAAACAAAGACAATATAATAAATGCCGTTAAGTCTTGAATACTTTTCAGGATAGATTAAGTACAAATCTCTCAAAAATAAAAATACAGAGAAAGAGCAAGGCACCATTATCGAAGCAAATACAGAAATAGCGATATGCTCAAACCTTGTCTTTTCGTATTTCCAAAGCATTACGAAAAGCATAATCAAAACATAAATTGCAAGGAGCACCCCTGCTGAAACAACCTTTTTGAAGTCCATTTCAATATAGATAGGCACAAAGAAAGCAACAAGCATACTCAAAGCTATTGTCACCTTGTTTTTTATCTGTGCAACCTTATCTATTTCATAAACGGCAATAGCCGAGATAAGTGAAAAGAAAAACATAAATACCGGTGAATACATAAGGCATAAAACTGCAACCATAACAGCCACAATTACTGCACCTGTGATTATTCTCTGTTTCATAAAAATCTCCTGTCTTTAATCAAAAATCATACTCCGCCGAAGCGTCTGTTTCTGTTTGCATAATCGTTCAAGGCTCTGTTGAAATCCTCTATTGTAAAATCAGGCCACAAAACATCAGCAAACCAGAATTCCGAATAAGCCGACTGCCACAAAAGGAAATTTGACAAACGATATTCTCCGCTTGGTCTGATTATAAGGTCAGCGTCAAGTGAAGAGGACGGATAAAGGTTAGATGTAATATCATCGTTTGTAATATCGTCAGCCTTTATTTCGCCGTTTTCAACTTTTTTTGCAATAGCTTTAACGCTTTTGAGAATTTCATCTCTTCCGCCATAATTTATTGCTATATTAACAATAGTACCCGTATTGTTCTTTGTATCCTCTTCAACATTTTTCATAAGCTGAACAATATCCTCAGGCACGCCATCTCTTGAACCTATAAAATGCAAGCGAGCATTTTTTTCTTTATACTGAGGCTCTTCTGCTTCAAAGAGATATTCACGGAACAAATCCATAATAGCGTTTACCTCTGTTTCAGGTCTTTTCCAATTTTCAGTAGAAAAGGCATAGAAGGTAACGCACTCTATTCCAAGCTGTAAAGCGTAATCAGAAATTGTTTTAAAGACCTTAGCACCCTGCTTGTGTCCTTCAAATCTGTTTAAGCCTCTTTTTTTTGCCCATCTGCCATTACCGTCCATAATGATACCGATATGTCTTGGCAATATATCAAAATTAGGTGTCGGCTCCATAACTTACCTCCAACATTTAAAAGCCCCTCTTTTTAGGAGGGGCATTTTTTTAGATTTCCATAATCTCTTTTTCTTTTTTAGCTGACATTTCATCAATCTGCTTGATGTAACTGTCTGTAATCTTTTGAAGTTCGTTCTCGCCGTCCTTCAAATCATCTTCTGTAATTTCAGAATTTTTCTTCATAGTTTTAAGCTTTTCCATTGAATCTCTTCTGATAGAGCGTATTGCAACCTTGCCGTTTTCAGCAGTTTTGCCAACATTCTTTGCAAGCTCCTTACGCTTATCCTCTGTAAGAGGTGGAAAAGTAAGTCTTATTATCTTACCATCGTTTTGTGGATTGATACCTATATCAGACTGCTGAATTGCTTTTTCAATAGCTGGAAGTGTTGAAACATCCCAAGGCTGAATTGTAAGAATTCTTGCCTCTGCAACTGAAATAGCAGCCATTTGATTTATAGGTGTAGGCACACCGTAATAATCAACAACAACCTTATCAAGTATATTTGCACTTGCTCTGCCTGCTCTTAATGAAGCAAATTCGTTTGCAAGAGCATTGAGAGTTTTTTCCATTTTTTCTTTTGTATTAGCATAAACTGTCTGCATAAAAATTATTCTCCTTTAACTAATGTACCGATATTTTCGCCATTGACTGCTCTGACAATATTCTTCGGGTCTTCAAGGTTGAAAACAAAAATAGGAATATTGTTATCTCTGCAAAGTGCAGCGGCAGTTGCATCCATAACATTAAGACCTTTTTGAAGCACTTCCATATGAGTTAATTTATCATATTTAACTGCATCGCTGAATTTGTGAGGATCCTTATCATAAATGCCGTCAACATTTGTTGCTTTGAAAAGAACATCAGCATCTATTTCAGCAGCACGCAAAGCAGCAGCACTATCAGTTGTGAAGAACGGGTTACCTGTTCCGCAACCAAAAATAACTATTCTGCCCTTTTCAAAGTGACGAACTGCTTTATTACGGATATAAGGTTCAGCAATCTGTTGCATTATAATTGAGGTCTGAACTCTTACAGGTACGCCTAACTGTTCAAGTGTATCAGCAAGTGCAAGCGAGTTCATAACCGTTGCAAGCATACCCATATGGTCAGCTCTTGTCTTATCCATATTTCCGCTTGAACGGCCACGCCAGAAGTTACCGCCGCCAACAACGATGCCTATCTGAACGCCCATATCAAAGCATTCTTTTATAGATTTACAAATAGTTTCAACAGTTTCAAAATCTATTCCGTGTTTACCGCCTTTACCAGCAAGCACTTCTCCGCTCAATTTTAAAAGAACTCTTTTATAAACAGGTTGCATAAAAAATAACCTCCTAAACAATAATAAAAATTTCCTCATATATTTTACTTCATATCAAGCCTACTGTAAAGTGAAAAAACAAATTTTTCAGCCAAAAATAACCAAGTATTTTTGTAGAAGTATTCAAGACAACTTAATAAAAAGTAAATCAGTTTATATTATTGTCAGTATCATCGCTTTCCTCAGGCATTTTATTGAGGTTTTCAACAAACTTATTTTCTTCATTTTCAAGCTGGTTGCGTTCTTTAATTTCCTGAACGGTTTCCTTAACAGCCTCGGCAACCTCCGCCGCATTTTCAGCATAGCGTTTGATTTTCTGGGTAGTTGTTTTCAAGAACTCTTTATCTCTTATATCAAACTTCATTATATTTTTATATTTCGGAAGCTTTTTATTCGCATCGTGAATAACATCGCCTATTACTTTCTTTATTTCCTCTATTGTCGGCTTGTCGTTCTTTACCTTCTTAACAACCTCGTCCATATTAGGAAAGATTTTTGCAGTAACAGTTACCTCGTCCTCACCCTCATCAGTACCAACAACAATGCTTTCACTTACAAGAGGGCTTTTATTGAGATAATACTCAACCTCCTCTGGATATATGTTCTTACCATTTTTAGTAACAATAACATTTTTACTTCTGCCCGTTATTCTGTAATGTCCTTCAATATCAACAGTACCCAAGTCGCCCGTTTTAAACCAGCCGTCCTCGTCAAGCACTTCTGCTGTGAGGTCAGGTGCATTATAGTAACCCATCATAACCATAGGACCTCTTACACATATTTCGCCTACACCAGATGAATCAACATTTATAAGCTTTGCTTCAACACCAGGTAAAGGCACTCCGACAGAATCGTTAAGAATAAGATTATCATTATTGCCTATAACAAGCGGTGAACATTCAGTAAGACCATAGCCGATATAAACAGGGATACCAAAAGCCTTGAAATCCTTTGCAACCTCTGGATTAAGTGCAGCAGCACCCGTTATTATAAGTCTGAGTCTTCCGCCAAAGTTCTTTTTAATCTCGGCAAAGATTTTATCATTGAGATTTAATCCCATAGCCCCTGCCGCATTTGAAATAAGCTTGCCTACTCCAAGAGCTAACTTACCGCCTTTTTTATCGCTTGCCGCCTTCAAAATTCTGGCGTGCATTTTTTCAATCATAAGAGGAACAGTAACAAAGATTGTCGGCTCAACCTCCTGCATATTTTTAACGATATATCTCAAGCCCTCGCAATAAGCAATACAAGCACCTGAATACATAATCATCAAAAAGCCGAGCGAACACTCGTAGGTATGATGAAGCGGAAGAATTGAAAGTAAAACATCATCGGGATTTATCTTTACACATCCGCTCAGAAGAGCCAAGTCAGAGCATATATTTCTATGGCTGAGCATAACACCCTTTGCCATACCCGTTGTACCAGAAGTGAAAATAAGAGAGCAAAGTCCCTCACTGTCAACCTCTGCTTCAAGGAAAGATGCGTCACCCTTATCAACAAGCTTATGTCCCTTTGCCATAACTCTGCCGAAAAATTCAACATCTTCAATTTCATCAAAGCAATAGATTTTAAGCTTTTTATTAAGTCTTTCTTTCTGTTCTTCAAGCTTATTGTAGCTTTTTTTATCGACAAAAATAGCCTTTACATCTGCCACTTCAAGAATATTACATATATCATCAAAAAGAAGTTCTTTATCAATAGGCACAACAACGCCAACGCCACAAGTTACAGCAAGATATGTAACAGCCCACTCGTATCTGTTTGCACCCATTATTGCAACCTTTTTGTCCTTTAAGCCTAAATCGAGCAAAGCCGTTCCAAGTGCATCAATATCAGCCTTGAAACGCTCGTATGAAAGTTCAAAATATTCTCCCTCGGAATTCTTTAATTTGAAAGCCGGATTATGTCTAAAAAGCAAAACGCTTTGATTTATCATATCTTTTAAATCGGAAATCTCTCTTATCTTATACGCTGTATCGGTTGGATATTGCATATTTGTCACCTCTGTCATTTATTAAGCATTTTCATAAGTATAACATATATGATATACACAAAACAACAAAAAAAGTAAAAACTTTCTTTATTTTGTATTTTCAACCTCTAAAACTCTCAACATTTGGCTTAACACAAAGCTTAAAAAAAATGTTATAATTTTTACGAAGCAAACAAAACAACTGTTTTTTTACAAAGAGGTGTTAAAAGTGAAAAAGAAAATTTTAGCTTCAATTTTAACTATTGTTTTTATCCTTTCATTTTCTGCATTTTCCGTTTCTGCACTTGAAAGTGGAAATGCAGGAATAGTGTCAACCTCATCATCTTCGCTCAATGTCAGAAGTTCTGCTTCAACTTCTTCAAGCATTATAACAACGCTGAAAAAAGGAAGCTATATAACGCTTGTTTCAAAGAGCGGAAGCTGGTGGAAGGTTGAATATTCAAAGGGTGTTTATGGCTACTGCTCTGCCGACTATATAAAGCAAATCAGCAGTACGGCTAAAACAGTAAGACTTTCAAGCGGTGTACTCAATGTAAGAAACGGAAATTCAACTTTGTATTCAATAATTGCAACGCTTGAAAACGGCAGTAATGTTTTAGTTCTCTCTGAAAATGGCGGTTGGAGTAAAATACTCTTTAACGGCACAAAAACGGGCTATGTTTATAGTGCCTATCTTTCTGTTAAAGACGAAATCTATACCTCGCACTCTCCCGTAAAGCTTTCCGTTCCTGCTTATCTTCAAACAGATTCACGCTGGGCTTCCGTCTATATCGGCTCCTCGGGTAAAACAATCAAATCAATAGGCTGTACTACCACCTGCCTTGCTATGACTGAATCATACAGAACGGGCACAACGATATATCCGAACGCTATGTCGAAAAAATTAAGCTATTCTTCAAGCGGTTCACTATACTGGCCTTCAAACTATATCACTTCCACTTCTTCAAATTCTTATCTTTCGGTTATTTATAATCTTTTAAAACAAGGCAAGCCCGTTATACTCGGTGCAAAGAACGCTTCTGGCGGTCAGCATTGGGTTGTTGTCAAAGGCTTTACAGGCGGATACCTTGTAACGACTAATTTTCTTATAAATGACCCTGCAACTTCTTCAAGAACATCATTAGACCAGTTTTTAGCCATCTATCCAAGATTCCACAAAATAGCATATTACAGTTAAAAAATGCAAAAAAAGGCGGAATCCGAAGATTCCGTCTTTTTTCAATAAAATAAGGAGATTAAGTAAAAATCATTTTTTAGGGTGACAGGTGCCGTTCAAAGCACAGTTTGAACAACCACAGCCACAAGAGGATTTGCCTTTCTTTTTATTTCTTATCATACTAAATATTATGCCAACAACTATTGCCACAAGAGCAACACATATAATTATTGTCGCTATATTTTCTGAAATCCAAGCAAGCATTTTAAAATCCTCCTTTTATTCTTTATTTTGTCTTTACAGTAAGCTTTGTGCTTTCCTTGTATGGTTTAAAGAGCATATAGCCCATAAAGCCTAACAAAGCGATTGCAAAAATCAAGCCTATAACATTGAGGTTGCCTGTAAAGATTGAGCCTATCTGATATACGATAAGTGAGATTGCATAAGCAAAGCCACATTGATAGCCTATTGCAAACCAAGTCCATTTTGCACTGTTCATTTCTCTCTTGATTGCACCGATTGCGGCAAAGCAAGGAGCACAGAGAAGATTGAAGATAAGGAAAGAATATGCGGCAAGCTTTGAAAGGTTTTCAAAGTCAAGGACGCCAAACACACCAACCACTTCTTCTTTTGCAACAAGTCCCATAACGGTTGCTATTGTTGCTCTGATACTACCAAAGCCAAGTGGTGAGAATATCCAGCATACTGCACCGCCTATAATACCAAGAATACTATCTTCAAGCTCCATATCAACCGAGAAGCCAAACGCACCATCAATAGTTCCAAAGTGTGAGCCTACCCAGATAACTATTGATGAAAGAAGAATTATAGTACCTGCTTTCTTTATGAAAGAACTGCCTCTTTCCCACATACTTCTGAGAAGATTTGTAAATGTAGGTAAATGATATGCAGGAAGTTCCATTACGAATGGTGCTGGCTCGCCTGCAAACATCTTTGTCTTTTTAAGTATAATGCCTGAAATTACTATTGCTAAAACACCTACAAAATATGCAGAAGGTGCTACCCACCAACCTTTATTGAATAAAGCGGCGGCAATTAAAGCGATAATCGGCATTTTAGCACCGCAAGGGATAAATGTAGTTGTTATAATCGTCATACGGCGGTCACGCTCATTTTCGATAGTACGAGAAGCCATAATACCAGGAACGCCACAACCTGTACCTATAAGCATAGGAATGAATGATTTACCTGACAAGCCGAACTTTCTGAAAATTC
>JAILBY010000081.1 GCA_024680655.1 Clostridiales bacterium
GCTATACTGTAACCCTTATATATCTGCATTGAATCAGCAGAAACGATTTCTCCGTTTATTCTTTTGGCAACCTCAACTGCAAGAGCGGTTTTACCAGATGCAGTAGGTCCGACTATTGCAACAACCGGTATTTTTTCTTTCATACTAAACCCTCTTAAATTGTTTTTCAAGCTCGTAGCGAGTCATTGTTACCTTTATCGGTCTGCCGTGAGGACAATATCTTATATTATCATCTTTAAGAAGCTCTTTTATAAGATGTTCGTTCTCGGCTCTTGTTGTTTTATTACCACCCTTTATTGCTGAACGGCAAGCGACATTCTGATAAAGCCAGTCAAGCTTATCGGGCATAATATCTGTTTTGTGCTGTAAAAGATAGCCAGCCATTTCCGTTATTGTCGGCTCTATTTCAGACTCCGACAATTCAACGGGACACGCTCTTACTATAACCGTACCGTCACCAAAATCATCAACCTCAAAGCCACTTTTTGTAAAAAGTTCAAGACTTTCAACAGATACAGCGTATTCCTCTTTGCTCAATGAAACTGTAACGGGTGACAAAAGCATTTGACTTTCAAGATTTTCATTTTCTTTTTTCAGTTTTTCATATATAAGTCTTTCGTGAGCGGCATGTTTGTCAATAATCGAAAGCTGATTATCCTTTTCTATTATTATATAAGTATCAAAAGCCTCTCCAACATAGTTAAATTCAATATCCTCAAACTTGTTTTCGTTTACTTCATTTACTGTTTCAGGCTCTTCAACTGTATTTTCTATTTCTTCAAAGGTATTTTCTTGTGCATATTCCGTTTGATTTGAAGATTTAATCTGTTCAATCACATTATTAGGCAACGGCTTTGAAAAATCGTGCTTTTCTTTATATGAATTCATTTCAAGAACAGACGGCTCTTCTTGTTTAACAAAGGAGCTATCTTTACCGCTGTCACTAACCTTAAAGCTTCGTTGATTAGTCTTATAATCAGATACCCGCTCTTTAAACTCGGCGGCAGTTTTTGTCTGCCAGAAATCTTTGACTGGCTCTTTTTTCACTTCGCCGTAAAGTTCATTGAGTTTAATCTGCTTTGGCGGTTCGGGTTTAACCATTTCAACTATTTTAGGCTTGTCCATTTTAATCTCGTGAGAAGATTTATCTTTTTCTATCGAATTTTTAACTGCATAATAAACTGCGTCAAATATACGCTTTTCATCTGAAAAACGCACCTCTGTCTTTGCAGGGTGAACATTAACATCAACTGTTTCAGGCGGTATATTTATATTTATAACGCAAACAGGAAACTTGCCTACCATTATATTTGACTTATAAGCCTGTTCAAGTGCCGCCATAGCAGTTTTGCTCTTTACAAATCTGCCATTGAGGAAAAAATACTGCATTCCTCGGCTACCTCTTGCGGCAAGCGGCTTACCAACGAAGCCATCAATCTTTACACCGTTAAGCTCGTATTCTGTTGAAATAAGCGTTTCCGAAAAAGCTTTTCCCAGAACAGAATATATCGCCGACAAAAGATTATTGTCACCAGCAGTAAAAAGAACCTGCTTTGAATCTCTGATAAATCTGATACTAACCTCTGGATGAGAAAGAGCAATTCTGTCAACAACTGCCGCAACTGCATTACCCTCTGAAACATCTTTTTTCAGAAACTTCATTCTTGCAGGTGTATTAAAGAAAATATCACGCACAATTATAGTCGTTCCGTCTGGACAGCCTGCTTCATCAACAAGCTTTTCCTCTCCGCCCTCTATAACATAGCGTGTTCCTGAAAATTCTCCTCTTACTCTTGTGAGCATTTCAACCTTTGAAACAGCGGCAATAGACGGAAGAGCCTCACCTCTGAAACCAAGAGTAAGAATTCTATTAAGACTGCTTTCGTCCTGAATTTTACTTGTTGCGTGGCTCAAAAAAGCCTTTGGCACATCTTCGGCTGATATTCCGCAACCGTCATCAGTTATTCTGATATAGGTTATACCGCCGTTTTTTATTTCAAGTGTAACAGCATTTGCCCCTGCATCAATAGAGTTTTCCATAAGTTCTTTGACAATAGATGCAGGTCTTTCAACAACCTCACCAGCCGCTATAAGCTCGCTTATATGCTTTGGCAAAATATTGATTTTCGGCATACTGTTCACTTCCTTTGCTATAAATTATTTAACCTTTTTTACAAGCTCATACAGAGTTGACATAGCCTCAATAGGCGTAATCGTATTAACATCAATAGTTTTAAGCTTTTCTATAACCTCTGAATGTTCATCACTCATAAAGGA
Organism: Clostridiales bacterium; assembly: GCA_024680655.1. Classification (GTDB taxonomy): domain Bacteria; phylum Bacillota; class Clostridia; order Oscillospirales; family Acutalibacteraceae; genus UMGS263. The sequence continues at coordinate 2,278 of JAILBY010000081.1, forward strand.
CATCTGCATATCGTTTTCAGCCTCTTTGTTTGAACTTTCAGCAGAAATATGTATCGGTGCTTCCGAGCTTTCAAGTTCCTTTAAAACCTCTCTTGCCCTTGTAACAACGCAATTAGGCACACCGGCAAGCTTTGCAACATCAATACCATAGCTTCCGTCTGCGCCGCCACGGACAATTCTTCTTAAAAATGTTATTTCCGAGCCTCGTTTTTTAACTGCTATATTGTAGTTTTTAACCCCGCTCATAGTATCTTCAAGTACAGTCAACTCGTGATAGTGCGTTGCGAAAAGAGTTTTTGCACCAAGTTTTTTGCTGTCTGCTGTATATTCAAGCACCGCTCTGGCTATGCTCATTCCGTCAAAGGTTGAAGTACCTCTGCCTATTTCATCAAGTATTATAAGGCTCTTTGAGGTTGCTTGTTCTAATATAGTCGCAACCTCACTCATCTCAACCATAAAGGTTGACTGTCCTGATGCAAGGTCGTCACTTGCACCAACTCTTGTGAATATACTGTCAACAATACCCACTCTTGCATATTTTGCAGGGACAAAAGAGCCTATCTGTGCCATAAGCACAATAAGTGCAACCTGACGCATAAAGGTTGATTTACCTGCCATATTAGGTCCCGTTATAATAGCCGAACGATTTTCGTTGCAGTCAAGCAAGGTATCATTAGGAACAAACGGAGCACCGTCAAGCATAAGTTCAACAACAGGATGTCTGCCGTCCTTTATTTCAATAACATCGCTGTTATCAATATCAGGGCGTGTATAGTTGTTATTTATCGCCACTCTTGCAAGTGAACACAAAACATCAAGCCTTGCCACTGCACTTGCAGTACGCTGTATTCGGTTAAGTTCATCGGCTACCTTTTGCCTTATCTCTGAAAAGATTTGATATTCAAGCTGAATGCTTCTTTCGTGAGCACCCAAAACCTTAGCCTCTAAATCTTTAAGCTCTTGTGTAATGTACCTCTCACAATTTGTAAGAGTTTGTTTTCTTATGTATTCATCAGGTACAAGCTCCTTGAAAGAATTTGTAACCTCTATATAATAGCCAAAGACCTTATTATAGCCTATCTTTAACTTTTTAATTCCTGTTTTTTCCTGCTCTTCCTGCTCTATCTTTTTAATATAGTCCTTGCCGTTTTCTATAATATCACGCATCTGGTCAAGTTCTTCATTAAAGCCCTCTTTAATAAGACCGCCCTCACGAACAGAAAACGGGGCTTCCTCTACAATAGCATCATCAATAAGCAAACGGATATCTTCGAGCGGGTCAATATCATTATATATCTCGCAAAGCATATTCGACTTGCAATCCTTTATCTTTTCCCTTATAGGTTCAAGCTGTGCTATTGTATAGCAAAGTGAACGCAATTCCCTTGCGTTTGCCGTTGAATAGGAAATCCTCGCCATAAGTCTTTCCATATCATAGACATTGTTAAGCAAATCAATGGTATCTTGGAGCATAATGTTTTTGCTGAACAATTCATCAATAGCATTATGGCGTTTTATTATCTTGGCACAATTTATAAGAGGCTGTTCAATCCAGCTTCTCATAAGCCTTTTGCCCATAGCAGTCTTTGTCTTGTCAAGCACCCACAAAAGAGTACCACGCTTTTCTCGGCTTCGCATTGTTTCGCAAAGTTCAAGATTTCTTCTTGCCGAAAAGTCAAGCTTCATAAACTGACTGTCTGAATAAAAATCAATTTCCTTTATATTTTCAAGCTCTGTCTTCTGTGCTGTTTTAAGATAATTAAGACTTACGCCAAGTGCTGAAACCGCACATATACATATATTATTATCAAGAGAGAGTTCTTCAAGACTATTCTTTTTGAAATGGTCTAAAACAATTCTCTCACAATTTTCAAACTTAAATTCACCATCATCAATAATCTCTGCAATAATATCGTTGCTTTTTGCAATAAAGTTTTTGATTTCAGGCATAATCGAAGCGTGAGAATTAAGCAAAATCTCACTGGGCATATATTTACCCATTTCATTAACTGCCCTTTTCTCCATATTCTCTCCGCTTATATCGGTAAGATGGACTGCACCCGTTGAAACATCAATAAAGCACAGACCTATCTGCTCCTCACCTACGCAAACGCAGGCAAGATAGTTATTTTTGCTTTCATCAAGCATACTACTCTCAATAACAGTACCAGGGGTTACAATTCTTATAACTCCTCTTTTAACAAGACCTTTTGCAGTTGCAGGGTCTTCAATCTGTTCACATATAGCAACCTTATAGCCCTTTGAAACAAGCTTTGCTATATAGCTATCGGCAGAATGGAAAGGTACTCCGCACATAGGAGCCCTTTCCTCCAAACCGCAATCCTTACCCGTAAGAGTAAGTTCAAGTTCCTTTGACACAAGCTTTGCATCATCAAAGAACATTTCATAGAAATCACCAAGGCGGAAAAACAGAATTGTATTAGGATATTCTTCTTTTATATCAAAATATTGTTGCATCATCGGTGAGAGTGCCATACTGTTTTTCCTCCTTTTCTTAATGAATTAAAAATTAGTGACAACCGCCACAGCTTGAACAATCGCAAGAGCAGCCCTCGTCGTGCTGATGAGGTTCACAGGTTGCAGGGTCTTCACCGTTTACGCTCAAAGATAAAATACCGATAAGATAGTTCATCATATCATCAATAGCGTGTCTTGCATTTTCATAGTTCTGCATATTTTTGTTTGCCATAACCTGAGTGTAAATCTCTCTGAATTCCTTATCAAATCCAGAAACCTTATCCTTGTCAGGTGTTTCTTTCTGCATTTCCTGATTATAGTTGAGCTGAATAAGATTAAGCTTTCCTATCAAATCGTTCAAAGCATCATCAGCCTCGTTAGCCTTTCTTGCATCTTCAAAAGCCTTATAACGCTCATCCTGCTGAATTGCTGCGCCTAATTCTCTTGCTAATTTTACTACATCTGCCATTTGGATATTCTCCTTTGTCTTTTTATTTTTTATAACAAACCTTTTAAAAATTTATTTAAAAGTTTATTTAACTAATTCTCCTCTTAAAATCCAGGTAAGAGGCTCTGTTACCCTGACATCAACAAAGGTATTGATAAGCTCATCACTACCTCTGAACTCGATTATAATATTACCGTCTGTTCTGCCAGAAAGATAATCGTCAGGCAATTTTTTATCCTCCGCCTTACCCTCAACAAACACACGATATATTTTGTCCTTCATTTTAAGATTTCTTTCTGTTGCAATTTTTTCCTGCAAATCAGTAAGTTCTTTAAACCATTTGCCCTTTTCCTCTCTTGAAACAGGGTCAGGCATCTTTGCCGCAGGCGTACCCTCTCTTGCTGAATATATAAAAGTGAAAAGAGAGCTATATTCAACCTCTTTTACAAGCGAAAGAGTATCCTTGAATTCCTCGTATGTTTCACCTGGGAAGCCGACAATAACATCACTCGTTATTGACAAATCAGGCATTTTCTTTTTTGCATAAGCAATCAATTCAAGATATTTTGCTCTGTCATAATGTCTGTTCATCTCTTTAAGCACTCTGTCATTACCCGACTGAAACGGCAAATGCAAATGCTTTGACACCTTTTCACATTCTGCCATTGTATCAAGCAACTCAAAGGTACAATCCTTTGGGTGTGAAGTCATAAATCTAATTCTGAAATCGCCCTCAATAGCGTTTATTTCACGCAAAAGCTTTGCAAAAGGATAAGGCTCTTCAAAATCCTTGCCGTATGAATTAACATTCTGACCGAGCAAGGTTATATCCTTATAGCCTTTTTTCACAAGCTCTTTTGCTTCGTTTATGATAGTTTCAGGGTTACGGCTTCTTTCACGCCCTCTTACATAAGGAACAATACAATAACTGCAAAAATTATTACAGCCATACATAATAGGAAGCCAAGCCTTAACGCTGCTATCTCTTACAAGAGGTATTCCCTCTGCTATAACGCCCTTTTCATCGTCTATGTCAAAAACTCGCTTTTCGTTGCAAAGCATACGGTACATAAGTTCTGGAAATTTGTGCATAGCATTTGTACCAAAAACCATATCAACAAAGCTAAAACTCTTTCTAATCTTTTCAGCGATATGTTTTTGTTGCATCATACAACCGCAAAGAACAATCTTAAATTCAGAGTTGGTTTTTTTGAATTGCTTTAATGCACCAACATTACCGAAAACTCTGTCCTCGGCGTGTTCACGCACAGCACAGGTATTGTAAAGAACAAGGTCGGCTTTTTCGGGAACGTCAACAAATTCATAGCCCATTTCTCTAAGCATACCCTTAATTCTTTCGCTATCTGCAACATTACCCTGACAGCCGTAAGTATGAACAAATGCCTTTGGAGAAGAAACGGCAAATCTTGAAGACAATACCGTTCTTACCATATCTGTATATTCACGCTGTTTTGCTATTTCTTTTATATCCACCGTAACGGCTGAATTGCATTTTCCTGACAAG
>JAILBY010000124.1 GCA_024680655.1 Clostridiales bacterium
GTGATAAAAAGTAATCAGTCCGTTGGCAGTTTTTCTTGGAGTAGAATTTAATTCATTGATTTCAATTATCAGATTTGCATATTCCTCTAATGTATAATCTTCAAAGCCGTCAATTGATGAAAATGGATCTTTTATAGCTAATACAGCCACATCTTCAGAATCAAAAGCAGCGTCAAATCCATCTATTGATATTTTTTCAAAATCTTCGGTAAGAGTGATATTCATTCCGTTATAAGAAAATCGTTTGCTTGATTTTTCGTTAGAAGTATCAGCATTTGTGGTGTTTTCATCGGAAGAAGTAGTTTTTTCTGATTTATCAATCAATTTTGTATTTTGTTTAGCAACATTTGGATTAGCAGTTGATACTTTTTCTTTTATCTTTTCTTTTGATTTTTCTTTTACAGCTTCTGTGGTTGAAGTGCTACTCTGCGTAGTGGTTTCATCAACCTGTGTTGTTTCAGTATTAGAAATATCACTTTGAGTAACGGTACTTATATCAGAAGTAATTGAGTTATCTTTGCTCTTTTTATCCGAAAATAAATAGAAACAAATTGAAGAAGCAAGAATAGCAGTCAAGCCAATTGTGGAAAGTAATATAATTAAGCCTTTTTGAGCACAATTCTTGCGGTGAGCCAAAACATCTTCGGTTTCATTGTTATCAAATAAAAATGCACTTGCATTAGTAAGGTTGAAGTGATTTCTGCCAGAAAGTAAGACATCTTCCTGCCCTTCTTGAAGTTGGTAATAATCATTAGAAAGCTCTTTGAACATAACATCTGTAATTACAAAGATTTTCAATGCTCTTTCTGCAATCTGAAAAGTCTTTTGCTCACCATTTTTAAGCTCACCGAGTATACTACAAGGTGTATTATTGATAATCATATCTGTTGATGCAGGGTTTTCTACATATATTTTTACTTTTGAAAGACAGCCTGCAAAGCATTTTGTTCTCTTAATAGTCAAATTTCTCATTGTAAATCCCCAATTTATTTTTTTAGCTGTTTTATTTGCCTTGAAAACTATATCACAAAAATTAGTATAATACAAGAAAAAATATAATATTTTAATTTTAATTTTACATAGTATAGCAAAACTGCCCCCACTTTCGAGTGAGGGCAGTTATCTTTTCGGATATATAAATTCTTAATACGGTTTATCTTATCTGTCAAATACTCTTTTCTTTTTGCTGATGAAGAGTATCACCGCAAGACCGCACAAGGAAAGGCACATAATTGCGATACACATTCCGAGGTGGCTGTTGTCAGCGGTTTTAGTCGAAACAAGTTCGTTGTTTGAAGCTTCCTTGTCGTTCAGCTTTGTTTCCTTTTTGCCGTCGTCGAGGTTGCCCTTGATGGTCAGTTTTGTTTCTGCCTTGCCGTCGTCAAAGTTGACTTGAATATATAAAAATTGAGTGCCCATAACTGACTTGCGTTATGAACACTCTATATGGTCGGAGTGACGGGACTTGAACCCATGGCCTCTTGGTCCCGAACCAAGCGCGATACCAAACTTCGCCACACCCCGATATTATTACTAACAAAACTTTTATAATTATAATATAGACAAGTGAAAAATGCAAGAGAAAAAGCTTAAAAAATCAATGCTTTTAGCGTGATGTGTTTTTGGAAAAGTATTTATAAAGACAATAAAAAACACAGGATGGCAAAATGAATTCAACTAATCTTAAAAAAGTAGTCACCAGAATAGCCGTATCACTTTTATTTACTAAAAAAAGATAAATATCACAGCCATATCTTACAAAAAAGCCTACGAAAAGCAAAACAGCGAGTATTTTAAAAAGCTTGTCTAATTTAATCATAAGCACCTCGTTGACAAAAGAGGGCTTTAAAAATAAAGCCCTCAATAAAGTAATTTTAATATTGCTCCTGTTTTTTTATGCCGAATATCAGCCTTAAAATTCCGCTGAATACTTTCGGACTTCTGAAAACAACAATTTTCATTATGTACCCTCCAATCATCTTCTGCAAAGCAAAATACACAGAACACATAGAACGATTGAAAGAACAACAATCAAGGCTTTATCTGGCAGACAGCAGGCTATAAAAAAGCCTATGCTGAAAGCAAGAAATACAAAACCTCTGTTGCATTTGCGAGGAAACATAAACCCACCGCCCTAACTGTTGTAATAACAAATCGTTATTAACAGTTTATGCGTGGTGAAAACTTTGGTGATTAGTCTTTTGAGATAATAACAAGAAGACTGCCCTTCTCAACTGTTATTCTGCCGACAATATCAATCATTTCGTTGCTGACACCAACAGGATTAACAGGTGAAAAAGTTTCATTTTTTATAGAATATTTAAAGCCTTCAAGAGTTACGCCCGTTGCTTCTCCGCCATATGCAAAGAGAGAAACATACTTGCCCGACTCTCTTTTGAGGTCAACTGTTTTGTTTGAAACAAGAAAAGCTTTGTTTGTTTCATCAACAAGTGCCGCAAATCTTCCGTGCTTTTCTGCATAAGCCAAAAGCTCTATATTAGCAAAGGTATGGTCAAGTCTTCCGCCTGTTCCACCAAGAATTATAAAATTATTGTAGCCTCTTTCAAAGCCTTCAAGCATTGCAAGCTGCATATCGGTTTCTTCTTTGTCAGACTTGTACCTTTTCACTTCATAAAGAAGCTCACTTGGCATAGGTGAAGAATCAAAGTCACCTAAA
>JAILBY010000174.1 GCA_024680655.1 Clostridiales bacterium
CAGAGTGCAAGTGCAAGCAAACGGGAATATGAAAGAATATCTCCCAAATACCCCGAAGCCGTATTATAAAGACCATAAAATCCGCCGCCAAGCTTACCGCCTATACTCTTTGATTCACGGCCTGATGTAAGAACAACACCAACAGCACCGACGCCTGCAAGTATTAAACCTGGCATTGTTAAATTTGATAAATTTGTATAGCCGATAAATGCAGCACCAAATGGCACAATGCCTATTACAATCATATAGATAAAGACAACATCAAAAATTGCATCTAAAATCTTTTTCTCTTTACAAAGCATATAGAATTTGATTGCTAAACCTGTAAACAAATGAATTATGCCTATGATAAATGAAAAAGCAAGCAATTTCATCGGGTCATCCATAGGATTGAACCATAATGCTAAATTAGGTGCGGCTTTTCCAGGAATAAAATTCTTATATATAGTAGGAATTAAATCGCCGAAAAATCCGCCGAAAATCAAGCCCCAAAAGGTTGTTCCTACACCGCACCACATCCACATATTGCAGGTGCGTTTCATTGCAGGCTCCATATTTTTGAACTTTGCTTTTGCAAAAAGCATTGCAATAACCATCAAAATACCGTAACCTGCATCACCTAGCATCAAACCGAACAACATATAATAGAAGAAAGACATTATAGGGTTCGGGTCAACATCGCTGTTAGATGGCGGAGCATACATATTAGTTATGCTTTCAACAGGACCTGCGAACAGGTCGTCGTTTTTCAAAAGAACTGGAACATCCTCATTTTCATAATCAGGGTCAAAGATATTTACCGCAACAGTAAACTTTTCTTCGAGTTCTTTTGTGAGTTTTTCCACACAAGGTTCAGGAACATAACCTGTAAGGACAAAAACATTATTGCTCATACCGAACTTGCTCAATGCTTCATATTTTTCTTTTCGCATCTCAAAGTAATCGATAAGGAATTTAATGTTTTCTCTTTCTCCGTCAAAGGTTTTTATAGCGTCAACAGATTTTTCTATATCTTCTTCTAATTCAAAAATCTCTTTTTCAAGACGCTCTTTTCTGACCATCGGTGGATGCTTTGTCGGGTCAGCCGGCTTAACGAAACCAAGAGCCCTCAATGCTGAATTAACAGCATCGAAATCACTTTTATGGCACATAACTACGACACAAGTCTGGTTAGGCAAAACAGAAACAATTTCTATATCTATCGCATCCACCTCAGGAATTTGTGTCGCCAAATCCTGAGCCAGCATATCACGATCGTATGCCTTAGGCAATGCACCTATAAAAACGGCAGTATTTTCAGTTGAGCTACACTGCATAGGTATATCAAGTGATAACCAAGGTGAAAGAGCATCTATTGCCGTATTTGCTCTTACGATAGAAGCTTTATCATCAGATATTTTCTTTTCGTATTTACAAATATCAAAGCATTTGTTTAAAATGCCGTCCGCTTCTTCGGAGCGTTTAATAAACTCTTCAAAAGAAAGTCTTGTCTTACCATTCAAAGAAGCAAGAAGCCCGCCCCCCTTAGCAGAGGTATATCTATTCAAAACATCAAGTGCCTGCTCAGCAGTATCCTGATATTTTTCAAGCTGAGATATTGTTGTAGAGGTTGACATTTTATATAAATCAGGATTTTCTTCAAAATCCGAAATTTCAACAACGCCACGCCTTTGCAATAAATCAACAATACTTTTACTTTCACCAAGCATAGCCAAAAGCTCAATACGCTTCATGGCAACTTTCGCCATACTAACACACACCTCCTTTTTTATTTATAGAAAGACAAAGAGTTTTAAGGAATCATATATTCTTTTACTGCTTTAATAGCACTTTCAAGATTAGCTTTTCCCTTCTCTTTAAGTTTTTCACTTTCCTGATTTGCTTCGGAAGCAGAAGCATCATAAACTGATTGAGCTTCTTTTTCAGCCTTGTCCAAAATATCATTTGCCTTTTGTTGAGCTGCAAGCTTTGCGTTTTTAACAATCTCAACAGCCTTATCCTTTGCATTCGATATAATTCCATCAGCCTTAGTTTTAGCCTCTGTTTCAGCCGCAGTTGCTTTCTTTTCAGCAGCTACAACATCATTAATCATCTCTGATGCCATTTCGCCACTCCTTTCTTAAATTATAAAAAGCGTTAAGAATAAATGGATATTCTTCGGCTTTTTAATCTATTGTTAATATACTAACACAATTTTTATGAAAAATCTACTATTTTTTCTATTTTTTTAAACTTTTTTTAATTCATAATTATCAAGTTTTTGTTTTTTTTACAAAAAACAGTTGTTTATATATATAAATTTCGAACTTTATTGCTACATTTAACAACGGCTATTTTTTGCATACAAAAAAAACACACCAGAGAAAAAAACTCTGATGTGTTCTGCATTATAAAAGCTTTATCTTTTTGATTTAAGAGTAGCAAATACCTTTGTATTGCTTGACTTAACCTTTGAAATAAACTTACTCTGCATATATGTAAGACCTACATTCTTCATTTTTATAGG
>JAILBY010000183.1 GCA_024680655.1 Clostridiales bacterium
CTTATCATTTATTGTATAAACAAATTCAAAGCTTGGGCAAGCACCATATTCAATGCTTTTGAGGAAATATGTTTTATAATCATCAGCAAGGTTTATCGCCTTTGATGAATAATCAAAAATTCCGTGAAAAACTGCTGGTATAAATGGTACGCTGATATAAGCAGGACTTTCAGCCAAAAGTGAAAAATCAAGGTCAACAATATAATCGGCATTTTTTATCGCATAGAAATTGCCTGTGCTTACCATAAGCTTACGATTCATAGAAAGAATTTTACTCTGCTCGGAAACAACCTCGGCAACCTCTTGCCTTGTTGATTTGCTTTTGTAATCTGAATATAACAAAGAGCCGAAGTCGTTAAGGCAATAGCCTGAAAAAGAAAGGTCTTCTGTTTTATCCATAATTTTATTAACGCTGTTATCAAGCTGAGTAAGCTTTAAAAACTTCTTTGTAATACTGTCAATTCCCAATATAGCAAAAACATCATTTTTCACATCAATTGTAGAAGTTTTACCGAAAAGATTTTTTGCCGTTTTTGAAGAAGAAAAATCCTTTGCAGAAAGCAAATTAACATCTATATATAAGCCTTGCTTTTGCGAATTCATATATTCATAAAGCTCTTCAAATTGCTTTTTACCGCCAAGTTCATTAAGAAGATTTGCAGAGAAAACGCTCTTTTGGTCTAATCCGCCCGTAAACGCTCCCGAATATCTCAGATTGATATTATTTATACCCTTTGCTTTCAAAAGCGTTACCATATCAAGAGCCTGTTCAAAGGTGGTAAGCTTCATCTTTTGCTTAAAGATATGCAAAAGCTTTTTACCGCCATACGCCTCGCCTGTAACATTCAAATTCATCGGCAAATATTCTGAATTATCTCTGACGCTCTTTGTTGAAAGCACACCCAATCTTATCATCTGTTCTCGGAAAACAACAGCCATACCGATATAACTTGCGTTGTTACCCGAAATAAAACGATAGCAAATTTCTATTTCACCTTTATATGAAGCACTTGCCGTTTTCTTTTCGCCATCATTTTCAGTTATAGTGAAATTAGCTCCAACTTCATCAAAGCCATCTTCATTATTTTCAGCCTTTTTTGCTGTTATAGTTGCAAGTGCATCGCCCTTTTGGATTATCGCCGCAAAAGCATTTGTACCCTGCTTCATACCAAAAACAGGTGCTATCGCTCCTCTTATATCGCTTTTACCATTTATGCTTCCGCCATAAACCAAAAAGTTAAGCTCTGGCAACGAGGTATCCTTTACATCTGTTTTGATTATAGCCCCCGTTCCATCAGGCACAAAGATAAAATCTCCCTTTTGTGCCTTTGAGGTCGCACCAAAGCCCTTTAAAACATCAAGGCTGAGCAAGGTCGTTTTATTTGAAAGTTCAATATTATCACAATCAATTTTAGCGTAGAATGAACCATCAATAAGCGTATATTCAATAGTGAGTGCAACGCTTATTTCCTTATCCTCTATATTTTTCTGCATATTATAGGAAACATTAAGTCCATTTTCTGTATTTTCAACGCTTACAGCCGACTTGGCAACTGCATCATCCTGCGAATTTAAAGTATAAACACCGCCATCATACATAACATAGGCAGTAATAATTGAGCTTTTTCCACCGCTTACAGGCAAAGAAGTCCAGTTCATATTTTTTGAAGTATCTTTAAGCAAAATCGAATAGCTTTTATTATCGTAATAAAGTTCAAGCAAACCAGAAGATTTTATAAGTTGAAGATTTGCAAGCCTTGTATTATGAATATCCTGTTCAACAGGCTGTGCAGGCTCAACTGCCTGAACAACGGGTTGTGTTGTTTCTTCCTGAGTTGTTGTTTCTTCAACAGCAAAAGCGGAAAGATTAAATAAAATCAAGGCTGAAAGTGTAGCCGATATTATCTTTTTTAATTTATTCATAAGAGAAAACTCCCAACATATTTTTCTGAAAAACTAAAAAATAGTATATCATAAAAGGGCAAGAATGTCTATAAAATCGCTGAATTCTGTTTCAATTAAGCAACAAAAAAAGAGCCGACAAGCCGTCAGCTCTTTTAAATTTGTTGTTTTTTATTTTGATTTCTTCTTTGAAATCACAAGTGCAGTAGTTGAAGCTAATGCAGCAAGTGTAAGAATTGATACACCCATTGTAAAGCTATCGCCCGTTTTTGCAGCACTTTTTTCTGTTGCATTATTGCCCGTTGCTTCTGTTTCTGTTGCAGTAGCATTATTGCCGTTTGCTGTTTCTGTACCTGTTCCATTGTTGCTTATTGCTGTACTATCAACTACAACATTCTCTTTAACAATGAAGTTACCACCAGAATAGTTAGCAGCCTTAACTGTATATGTGCCGTTTGCAAGCTCTATTGCTTGTGAATATTTGTTGTTATCATCAACTGATGTTGTTTTCATAGCAAGCAAGTTTGAACCTGTTTCATCATAAACCTGAATTGTTACAGCCGCTACATCATCAGCAGCATCGCCTGATACTGTAATGGTATTATTTTCAGCAGTAACATTAACCGTAGAAACTTCGCCAGCTTTTACTGCCATACTTGTAAAAGCAAGAGTAAGAGCAATAGCAAAAATTACCCCAAGTAATCTAATTTTCTTTTTCATCAGTTGCTACCTCCTAAAACTCTTTTAAAGCCTTTGCCTGAATCTTTGAATTGAATGCCGTCGCCAGAGCCTGCCAAGGTTCCGCCAAAGGTTTCAGTTGTAGCAGATTTTTTAATAATTGTTATATAGAAGCTTTCTACATTAGAATTTCTGTCATGAGTAATTCCGTCTAATTTATACCAGCACTGTTTAAGATTTTCGCCGCCGTCGGTTTCATAAGCATCTATAAAATCGCCATTTTCGCCTTCAATTCCCTTTACTGGTGCAGAAATTATCTTTGTCTGCGTTTTTCCGTCTTTATAATTTATCTTTAAAAATACTGAATAATTTTCATAGCTTTCATTTTGAGGATAATATACAGCCGCATACACTGCTCTTGTGGTATCGCCCATTAAGTTTTTCAACTTAACATTAGTTCTCTGTAATACAATGTAGTAGCTATTTCCAGCATTATCTCTAAGTTCAAACTCTACTTCATCATAATAGTTTGAGTTATAGGTTATATCCCAACCGAAGTCACCTGCTGATGATATTGTTACTGCCTTTTCAGGAACATCAAGAGGTGTAACTGAAACTATTGGTCGTGAAGCAGCTGTTTTACCTATACGCAAGGTCTTTTCAAGAAGAAAAGCGTCAAAAACAGCTGGATTTTCCTTTGTTGTTTCAGAAATATCAACAACATTCCAGTGGAATACTTGATCCCAGAAAGCAGGGAAATATTCATAAGTTGAAGGAACGCCTATTGAAACGCCCTGATAAGTGCCCACTGCGTCATTGTATATTGTAAGTTTAAATGCCAAATCGCCCATTGTGCTTATGCAGTTAGCACCGTTAATAGCAGCAATAGGATTAACAGTAAGATCATTTTCAAACAAATACTCAAACTTCTCAGTAGTAGTTAAGTTCAAAAATTCATTTGTATCTTTTATTGCTTCAAATCCACTCATCCACACAAACTCGTAACTATTTGACTCACTTGTAGTTCCGTTCTGGTAATGAGCAGTTCTTGTTCTGTTTTTTATATCATATTTTATAGTATTATCATTATCGTAGGTGATAGTTGACACGGGAACATAATTCATTTCTCCGCCACCAACAACTTGTGTAATCTTGTGATAATAGAAATTATTTTCCTCGCCGTCACCATCTGCCCACACAAAATATACAGCACCATCGTTCCACTGTGGAGCGCCGCCATCATCTGCAAAAGCAGTAACGCTTAAAGCAAGAAGAGTAACAACTAAAAACACAGCAATAACTTTTACTTTGTTTTTCATAAATCATTAGCTCCTTTTCATTTTAATTTGTTATTTAGATAAAAAAATAACAAAATTTTATTGTTTATTTGTTTAATAATATCAAAAAAAAGAGATTATGTCAATATTTTTAACCCGTAAGTTTTTTCCTCATTTCAAGGAGTATAGCCTTTTCTCGCCTTGATACCTGCACCTGCGACATTCCAAGATTTTGTGCAGTAACGCTTTGTGTATAGCCATTGAAATATCTCAGTTCAATAAGCTTTCTATCCCTCTCGCTGATTTTTTCCATTATTTCATAAAGTGCAATATTATCAGACAATTCATCTTCGGGCGAAGCTACGGGAATATCAAGCTGACCGCCTCCGTTTTCATCATCAGCAGTAAGAGAAACGGGTGGCATAGCAACATTGAGAATTTCTGCCGTTTCAGCCTCGTCAATATCAAGTGCATTTGCAAGTTCTTTAATCGTCGGCTCCTGCCCTAATTCTTTTGCCATTTTTTCCTTTATTTTCATAGCATTTCTTGCCTTTTCTTTTAATGCCCGTCCAACCTTTATAGCACCGCCATCACGAAAAATTCTTTTTATTTCGCCAAGAATAACAGGTACTGCATAGGTTGAAAAAGCAAAACCCTTTTCAGCATCAAAGCCATCAACCGCTTTTATAAGACCTACGCACCCTGCCTGATATAAATCATCATACTCAACGCCTCTGCCTCTGAATTTATTAGCACAGGAATGTACCAAGCCAAGATTTTTTTCAATCAATTCATTTCTGTTGATTTTTTCCATTATTCCCGTCCGCTTATATGCTTTTCAAGAGTTACGCAAGTTCCTGAATTTATCTTTGAACGCACTTTCACCTTATCCATAAAACTTTCCATAACTGCAAAGCCTAAACCGGCACGCTCACCTCCAACGGTTGTGAACAAAGGCTCCATAGCCTGTTCAACATTTTCAATACCACAGCCCTTATCTCTGATTTTTATTCTCACAACATTGTTGTCATAGATAGCTACGGTTATGTAAATGTTTCCAAGTTCCTCTTTATAAGCGTGTACTATACAATTTGTAACAGCTTCACTGACTGCCGTTTTTATATCGCTTATCTCCTCAACCGTCGGGTCAAGGCAAGCCACAAAAGCACAAATGCTCACCCTTGCAAAGCTTTCATTGACAGAACGGCTGTCCAGAGTAAGCCTCATCTGATTAGTTATTTTCATTTTTTTCTTCCTCCCTTTTCTTGATTTCAACAAGCTTGTCCATACCCGAAAGGCTCATAACCTTATAAACGCTTTTGCTCAGATTTTCAACTCTGACCTTTCCGCCAAGTTCATTCATAAGTCTGTATCTGCCAAGCACAAGCCCTATTCCAGAGCTGTCCATAAAGCTGACATCATTAAAATCAATTATCAGCAAAGACGGCTTTTGCAGACTTATTATTTCATCAATTTTGCTTCTTATCGGGGCTGCTGTATGATGGTCTATATCGCCCTTTAAAAAAGCGATTATTTTTTTATCATCTTTTTTTAACTCTACTGACATCTTCTACCTCCAAAAAAATAAAACCTCTATCCATAGGATAAAGGTTTTATCAGAAATTTTTTGTCATTTTTTGAAAAGAGAATAAAATTATTTTAATTTTTCTATCAGCCTTTTTCTTACATCGCCTGCAAGATAGAGTGAGCCACAGATAACCATAGGCAAGCCCTGATTTTCGTCAATCAATAAATCAACTGCCTCAACGGGATTTTCAACTGCAACACATTCCTTACAAAATTTCTTTGCAAGCTCTTTCAAACGCTCGGCACTAATAGCTCTTGGATTGCTTGCAGTAGTGAGTATAAGCCTTTGACAATGCGGTGCAATAAGTTTTAAAGAGTCATAATAATCCTTATCCTCCATCATACTCATAACAGCACATACCTTAGTGCCGATATATTTTTCTATTGTATCGCTCAAAGCTGTTGCACCCTGAATATTATGTCCGCCGTCAAGTATGCAAAGCGGTGATATTGAAATTTTTTCAAGTCTTGCTGGTATATTTGCCTTTGCAACGCCCTTTTGTATATTATCATCAGTTATATTAAGCCCTCTTTTTTTCAAAGCCTCAACCGTTGATAATGCCGTAAGAGTGTTATAAATCTGATGATGTCCTATAAGAGAAATATGGAGCGGCAAGCCATTTGCAACAATATCGCTTCCGTTAATATCCTCTTTTTCTATTTTTAACTTATCTGTATCAAATAAAAAAAGTTCATTCTTCTTTTCTTTTATAGTCTTATTTATTACATTTAAAGCCTCTTGCGTTTGAAGAGGATAGATAGCCGTATATCCATCTTGCTTGATAATACCGCATTTTTGCTGAGCTATCTCGGTTATTGTATCACCTAATATTTTGGTATGGTCCTTTGAAACAGAGGTTATAACGCTTACAAGCGACTCTGAAATTATATTTGTAGAGTCAAGCAATCCCCCAAGACCAACTTCAAGGACAACAACATCACAATTCATTTTTTTGAAATAAAGCATCGCAACCGCTGTTATAACCTCAAATTCTGTCGGCTGTAATTCTTCTATTTTTAACTTTTCCACAACTTTAAACACATTTTCCACAATTTCAGCAAGTTCTTTTTCGGAAATCATCTTTCCGTCTATCTGTATCCTCTCTCTGAAATCCACAACATAGGGCGAGGTAAAAAGTCCCGTCTTATAGCCTGCCTGCTGTAAGATTTCGGAAACCATCGTACATACAGTACCCTTTCCGTTAGTTCCGCCTATATGCACAAATTTCAAATCATTCTGAGGATTGCCGAGCCTTTCGAGCAAAGCCGATATTCTTTCCATACCTGGCTTTATCCCAAAGCGAAGTAAAGAGTGGATATAATTTAACGCATCATTATAATTCATAATATCACCATAAAAAAGGCTGTCAGAAAAGACAGCCTTTATTTCTGTAATTTTTTATCAGCCGAGCTTTGATATGCTATCATTAAGCATATTTATCTTATCCTGCAATTTTGCAGCAGCCTCACGCTGTCCCTGAACAACATTAGCAGGTGCTTTTGAAACAAAGTTTTCATTGTTAAGCTTATTATTGATAAAGTCAAGGTCCTTTTGTGCCTTTTCCTTTTCTTTCATAAGTCTTGCTTTTTCTGCTTCAAAATCAACAAGCTCTGCCATAGGGATAAAGATTTTTGCATCTTCTGTAACTATTGAAACTGCACCGTCAACAGAATAGCCCTCGCCTACTTCAACCTCAGAGGCAGAAGCAAGACGCTGGAAGAATACGCTACCCTTTTCAAATGTATCCTTATAGCTTGTTTCAATATAAACCTTTGCTTTCTTTGAAGGCGGAACATTCATCTCTGCTCTGCGGTTACGGATAGCCTTAATAGCAGTCATAATACGCTCCATCTCTGTTTCCTCAACTGCGAAGTTAAGCTTTTCATCATAGCAAGGCCAAGCAGAAAGCATAATTGTTTCTCCGCTGTGCGGAAGAGTCTGCCATATTTCTTCTGTTATAAACGGCATAAACGGATGCAAAAGTTTAAGTGTGTTTGACATAACATAAACCAAAACTGCTCTAACCTGTTTTGCAGGTTCACCCTCGGACTGCAAACGGATTTTTGCAATTTCAATATACCAGTCGCAGAAAACATCCCAGATAAAATCATAAAGCTTTGTAACAGCAATACCAAGCTCAAACTTTTCAAGATTTTCTGTAACCTCTTTTGCAAGCGTATTGAAACGGCTTACTATCCATTTATCTTCAAGACTTAAAGTCTCAGGTAAATGTGGTTCTGGCTCGTTTTCATCAAGATTCATAAGAATAAATCTTGCGGCATTCCAGAGCTTATTTGCAAAGTTACGGCTTGCTTCAATTTTTTCGTCAGAGAAACGCATATCATTTCCTGGGCTGTTACCTGTTGCAAGAGTAAATCTCAAAGCATCTGCACCGTATTTATCTATAATTTCAAGAGGGTCAATACCATTACCAAGAGATTTTGACATTTTTCTGCCCTGTGCATCACGAACAAGTCCGTGAATAAGAACTGTGCTGAATGGCTGTTTACCCATATGCTCAACTGATGAGAAAATCATACGGGCAACCCAGAAGAAGATTATATCATAGCCCGTAACAAGTGTACTTGTCGGGAAGAAATGGTCAAGCTCAGGTGTCTTTTCAGGCCAGCCAAGTGTTGAAAACGGCCACAATGCAGAAGAGAACCAAGTGTCAAGAGTATCAGGGTCCTGATGGATATTCTTGCTTGAACATTCTGGACAACATTCAAGAGGTGTTTTAGAAACACTAACCTTGCCACAATCGTCACAATACCAAGCAGGGATACGGTGTCCCCACCAAAGCTGACGGGAGATACACCAATCCTTGATGTTTTCCATCCAATGATAATAGGTTTTATCAAAACGCTCCGGTATGAATTTTACTGTTCCGTCTTTTACTATATCAATAGCTGGCTTTGCAAGAGGTGCCATCTTAACAAACCATTGCTTTGAAACTCTTGGTTCAACTGTTGTATGGCAACGGTAGCAAGAGCCGACATTGTGATTCATAGGCTCAATCTTAACAAGATAGCCGCCTTCTTCAAGGTCTTTTACAATTTCCTTACGGCATTCATATCTGTCCATACCTGCGTATTTTCCGCAGTCATCTGTCATATGTCCGTCATCTGTCATAACATTTATAACAGGGAGATTATGTCTTAAACCAACCTCAAAGTCGTTAGGGTCGTGTGCAGGTGTAATCTTAACAACACCTTTTCCGAAATCCATTTCAACATAGGTATCAGCAACAACAGGTATTCTCTTATTGAGCAACGGAAGAATAACCTCTTTGCCAACTAAATGCTTGTATCTTTCATCGTCTGGGTGTACTGCAACGGCAGTATCG
>JAILBY010000211.1 GCA_024680655.1 Clostridiales bacterium
CCTTATTCAAGAGTGAGAATTTGCGGACCATCAGAAGTGATAGCAATCGTATGCTCAAAATGAGCTGAAAGTTTGCCGTCTTTTGTTTTAACCGTCCATCCGTCAGGCATAGATTTAACAGCCGCACCGCCCTGATTTATCATAGGCTCAATAGCGATTGTCATGCCCGGTAACAAGCGTACACCGTGTCCCGGTGTACCATAATTAGGTACTTCGGGTGATTCATGAAGTTTTGCACCTACACCGTGACCAACATATTCTCTGACCACGCTGAAACCTCTTTCCTCACAATAACGCTGAACAGCAGCTCCAATATCACCGATTCTGCCGCCTGCAACAGCTGCCTTTATGCCTTCGTAAAGGCTTTCTCTGGTAGTGTCGCACAGCCGCTTCGCCTCAGCACTTATAGCACCTGCGGCGAAAGTAGCAGCATTATCGCCATTAAAGCCATCAATTTTTGCGCCAAGGTCAATACTGACTATGTCGCCTTCCTTGATAATGCGTTTCTTGCTTGGAATTCCATGAATAACCTCATCATTTATGGAAATGCATGCAGTAGCAGGAAAACCATACAGATTTAAAAAGTTAGGTTCAGCACCTTGGCTTTTAATATAATCGTATGCAATCTTATCAATTTCAGCAGTACTTACGCCTGGCTGAACTGCTTCGCCTGCTACCCTTAATGCTCCTGCGGAAATTCTGCACGCTTCACGCATAACAGAAAGTTCACGCTTGGTTTTTAGCACTATCATGCTTAATCCTCCAAAGCTTTGAAGGTTTTTGCAGTAGTGTCATCAACACTATCCTGACCTTCAACTATACGAAGCTTACCTTTTTTCTCATAAAAATCCTTTAACGGTTCTGTCTGCTCATGGTAAACCTTGAGTCTGTCAAGAACTGTATCAGGATGGTCATCTTTACGCTGGATAAGCTCAGCACCGCAAGAATCGCACTTACCATCAACCTGAGGTTTTTTAAATTCAAGGTGATAAGAAGCACCGCAATCCTTGCAGACACGACGGCCTGACATTCTGCCAACAATAGCTTCGTCAGAAACCTCGATATCGATAACCTTATCGATTTCAACGCCCATTTCATCAAGAGCTTCTGCCTGAGGAATTGTGCGTGGGAAACCGTCAAGAATGAAGCCGTTCTGGCAATCATCCTTTGCTAATCTATCTTTAATAATACCGATAACAACCTCGTCTGGAACAAGTTTACCAGCATCAATAAAGCTTTTAGCCTTCAAACCCATTTCGGTCTGATTTTTAAGAGCTTCACGAATAATATTACCTGTTGAAATTGCAGGAATATTATACTTATTGCAGATGCGTTCAGCCTGAGTGCCTTTACCAGCACCAGGAGCACCGAGAAGAATCAATTTCATAAATCTTATCTCCTTTTCAATTAGTCAAGGAAGCCCTTGTAGTGACGCATCATCATCTGTGATTCGAGTTGCTTTACTGTTTCAAGAGCAACACCAACCATAATGATTATTGATGTACCGCCGAGAGAAACATTGATTTCTTTGCCACAAGCTGTTGAAATCTGAGAGAAGAGAATTGGGAATAATGCAACAACGCTCAAAAGAAGAGCACCGAGCAAGATTATTCTTGACAAAATCTTCTGAATGTAATCAGATGTCGGCTTGCCTGGACGAATACCAGGAATAGCACCGCTGTTTCTGCGGATATTGTTTGCCATCTCAATAGGATTATATTGAATGCTTGCATAGAAGTATGCAAAGAATATAATCATCAAAAAGTAGATAAGTGCATAGAACCAATGTGTTGATTCAAAGAGTCCGAAAAATGTCTCTGCTGGCTTTGAAAGAGTCTTACCAGTTAAGAACATTTTAATTGTTGGCGGAAGAGAAAGAATTGAGCTTGCGAAGATGATAGGCATAACACCTGACATATTAACCTTAACAGGAATATGTGTGTTTTGACCGCCATACATCTTACGGCCTACAACTCTTTTTGCATACTGAACAGGAATTCTTCTCTCTGCATTATCCATCCAAACAATGTAAGCAATCATACATAATGCAGCAACTGCAACGATAGGAACGATTGCATAATAAGCACCGCCACGAACAAAATAATTCTTGTACATACGGATGCACATTGATGGGAGACGGGAAATAATACCTGCAAACAAAATAATTGAAATACCGTTGCCTATACCCTTATCGTTTATCTGCTCACCAAGCCACATGATCAGGGCTGTACCAGCAGTAAAGCAAAGGATAACGATGATTGCCTGGAAAACTGCATAGCCGCCTGTAAACTTGTTACCGCTTGCGTCTGTCATAAGGTAATTACCACTACGAAGGTAGAAGTAATAAGCTGTACTCTGTAACAAACCAAGAGCAACTGCTACATAACGGGTGATTGTTGCAATTTTCTTCTGTCCCTCTTCGCCTTCTTTTTGAAGTCTTTCAAGAGCAGGAATAGCAACTCCGAGCAACTGCATGATAATTGAAGAGTTGATGTACGGTGTAATTGACATAGCAAATATTGTACCGTAGTTAAAAGCATCACCAGTCATCATGCTTAAATAGTTCATAAAGTTAGGTGCTGAAAGGTCTGAAATGATACCATTTGAAATATTAACGAATGGTACCGGAATATTAGCACCTATGCGGAAAATCAATATTATAAAGGCTGTGAAAAGTAACTTCCTACGAAGTTCAGGTACTTTCCAAGCGTTAATAAACGTTGAAAACATTATACCACCTCAGCCTTTCCACCGGCTGCCTCTATCTTCTGCTTAGCAGATTCTGAAAAGGCATTGACTTTTACTGTAAGCTTCTTAGAAATTTCGCCATTTCCTAAAACCTTGACACCATCAAGTGCCTTTTTAACTAAACCTTTTTCAATAAGAGCTTCAACTGTTACTGTATCACCATCATTGAAAACTTTATCAAGATTAGCAACATTAACTATTGCAATTTCACTTGCGAATATATTATTGAAGCCTCTCTTTGGAATTCTTCTTTGAAGTGGCATCTGACCACCTTCAAAGCCTGGACGCATACCTCTACCGGCACGTGCCTTTTGACCTTTATGGCCTTTACCTGCAGTTTTACCTTGACCGGAACCTGCACCTCTACCTATACGCTTAACATCCTTTTTGGAGCCAGCGGCTGGAGAAAGTTCGTGCAACTTCATTTATTCGCACCTCCTTCTTATGCTTCGGTTACCTCGATAAGGTGACTAATTTTTTTCACCTTACCTTGAGTCTGAGGATTATTCGGTTGTTTTGAAATATCCCCAATCTTGCGTAGACCAAGTGCATGGGCGGTGGCAATCTGATCTTCCTTGCTGCCTATAAGGCTTTTAACAAGCTTTACATTTATATCTGCCATTTTTTCCACACTCCTTAACCTAAAATTTCCTTTGCTGACTTACCACGAACTTCTGCAACTTCGTCAACATTACGAAGCTTTGAAAGACCGTCGATAGTAGCTCTAACAACATTACATGGATTATTTGAACGAAGTGCCTTTGTACGGATATCCTTGATACCTACTGTTTCAACAACAGCACGAACAGGACCGCCAGCGATAACACCAGTACCTGGTGCAGCTGGTTTAAGAAGAACAACGCCAGCACCGAACTTACCGATTATCTCATGAGGAATTGTTGTTCCTTTAAGAGAAACCTTAATTAAATTCTTTTTAGCATCTTCTATACCCTTACGGATAGCATCTGGAACTTCGCCTGATTTGCCTAAACCAAAGCCAACAGAACCCTTGCCGTCACCAACAACTACGAGAGCAGCAAACTTGAAAATTCTACCACCTTTAACTGTTT
This sequence comes from Clostridiales bacterium, assembly GCA_024680655.1. Taxonomy (GTDB): domain Bacteria; phylum Bacillota; class Clostridia; order Oscillospirales; family Acutalibacteraceae; genus UMGS263. The sequence continues at coordinate 3,819 of JAILBY010000211.1, forward strand.
TTGAAACACGGTTTATGGTAACAACGCGTTCTTGTAACTCATTAGCATTAGCCTCTGTATCAATCTTAGCCAAAAGTATTCCTCCTTACTTAGAACTTAAGGCCACCCTCACGGGCACCTTCGGCCAACTCTTGTACACGGCCGTGATAAATGTAGCCGCCACGGTCAAAAACAACATCAGTTATTTTCTTTTCTGTGGCACGCTTAGCGAGTATTTCGCCAACCTTGTGAGCTGCGGATTTGTTTCCGCCGTATTCCTTAAAATCCTTTTCAACACTTGAAGCTGCAACAAGAGTCTTGCCTGTTACATCATCAATCAACTGTGCATAGATATTACTGTTGGAGCGGAATACATTAAGGCGAGGACACTCAGCTGTGCCGCTAATCTTACTGCGTACTCTTTTGTGACGAGTAAGTCTAGCCTTATTGCTGTCTGGTCTATTAACCATTTTTCTTCACTCCTTCGATTATTTGCCGCCCTTACCGGCTTTACCTTCTTTACGGCGGATATGCTCATCAGCATATTTAATACCCTTGCCCTTGTATGGTTCTGGTGGGCGTTTTTCACGAATTTCAGCTGCAAACTGACCAACCTTCTGTTTGTCAGGACCTGAAACTACGATTTTGTTTGGTGTAGGGGTTTCAATTTTGATACCCTCAACCTCATCAAAGAAAACCTGATGAGAATAACCAATGTTCATAACGAGCTGCTTACCCTGCATAGCTACACGATAACCTACACCGTTTACTTCAAGCTCCTTTGAGAAGCCTTCGTTTACACCGATAATCATATTGTTTATAAGTGTACGAGTAAGTCCGTGTAAAGATCTGTTTTCAGCAGTATCGTCAGGACGAGTAACGGTGATAGCACCGTTTTCCATAGCAACCGCCATGTTCTTGTGTACTGTTCTGGAAAGAGTACCCTTAGGTCCCTTAACGGTAACAGTATTGCCGTCGATTTTAACATCAACGCCAGCCGGAACGGCGATTGGCATTCTGCCTATACGTGACATTCTACTGTTCCTCCTTACCAGATAAATGCAAGAACTTCGCCGCCTACATTAGCTTTGCGAGCGTCCTTGTCAGTCATAATGCCTTTTGATGTTGAAAGGATTGCAATACCAAGACCTTTCATAACCTTTGGCATATCTTCACAGTTTGTGTAAATACGCAAACCAGGCTTTGAAACCCTGCGTAAACCTGTGAGAACCTGTGATTTATTAGCACCGTATTTAAGTGTAATGCGGATTATACCTTGCTTTCCGTCATCAATAACCTGAAAGCCTTTTACATAACCCTCATCAACAAGAATCTGAGCAATTGCCTTCTTCATGTTGGATGCGGGAATATCTACCGAGTCATGCTTAGCCGAGTTAGCGTTGCGGATTCTTGTAAGCATATCGGCGATAGAATCGGTTATCTGCATACCGTCAACCTCCTTTTTGCAATTGCTTTTTACCAGCTAGCCTTCTTAACGCCAGGGATTTGACCTGAATGAGCAAGTTCCCTGAAGCAAATACGACAAACTCCGTATTTACGGAGATATGCGTGCGGCCTGCCGCAGATTTTGCATCTGTTATACTGTCTTGTTGAATATTTAGCTGTTCTTTGCTGTTTAACTTTCATTGACTTCTTAGCCACAGTTTATACCTCCTTTACTTTGAGAACGGAGCGCCCATAAGTGAAAGTAACTCACGAGCTTCTTCGTCTGTATTAGCGGTAGTAACAAAGCAAATGTCCATACCTCTAACTTTATCAATCTTATCATATTCAATTTCAGGGAAAATCAACTGTTCTTTAACGCCCATTGAATAGTTACCACGGCCGTCAAAAGAGTTAGGGTTGATACCTCTGAAGTCTCTAACTCGTGGAAGAGCTAAGTTGAAGAATCTGTCAAGGAATTCATACATTCTCTCACCACGAAGAGTAACCTTTGCACCGATTACCATGCCCTCACGGAGCTTGAAGTTAGCAACTGATTTCTTTGCCTTACAAAGAACAGGCTTTTGACCTGTAATCTGGTTGAGGTCTGAAACAACTGCATCGAGTACCTTTGGGTTGTCACGGGCTTCACCGCAAGCAACGTTAATGATAATCTTTTCAAGCTTCGGGATTTGCATAACGCTCTTATAATTGAACTTATTCATCAATGCAGGGGCAACCTCTTTAACATAGGTTTCCTTTAACCTTGCTGCCATTGTTATGTTCCTCCCTTATTCGAATGCCGCTTGGCAATCAGATTTTTTACATGTACGCATTTTCTTACCCTTTGCGTCAACTGTGTGACCTACTCTTGTAGGTCTGCCACATTTAGGGCAGATAAGCTGTACTTTGTCGGCATAGAGAGCACTCTCTGCCTTTATTAAGCCGCCAGGCTCGCCCATTTTGCGTGGCTTAACATGCTTAGTTACAATGTTAATACCTTCAACTATGACTTTGCCCTCAGCAGGACTAACTGCAAGAACCTTACCTCTCTTGCCTCTGTCCTTACCATTGATAACGATAACCTCGTCACCTGTTTTTACATGAACTTTATTCATAATTCTGCACCTCCCGATTAAAGCACTTCAGGAGCCAAGCTGAGAATTTTGAGGAAGCTTTTCTCACGAAGTTCTCTTGCTACAGGCCCAAAAATACGTGTGCCTCTGGGATTGTTGTCTTCTCTTATGATAACGGCTGCATTTTCATCAAAACGAATGTAAGAGCCATCATCACGACGGACGCCGCTTGCAGTACGAACAATAACTGCCTTAACAACGTCACCTTTTTTTACAACGCCGCCGGGTGCTGCTTTTTTAACAGAAGCAACTACCACGTCGCCGATATTGGCATACCTCCTGCCGGAACCACCAAGCACGCGGATACACATAAGTTCCTTCGCACCTGTATTGTCGGCAACTTTGAGGTAACTCTGTTGCTGTATCACAGTGTTTTCCTCCTTGTGCTTTCGCCAAATTATTTGGCTTTTTCAATTATCTCAGCTACACGCCATCTCTTGTCCTTTGACATTGGACGAGTTTCCATTACAAGTACACGGTCGCCGATACCACACTCGTTATTTTCGTCATGTGCTTTAAGCTTAACGGTACGATTGATAATTTTCTTGTAAAGCGGATGCTTTACTCTGTCTTTAACAGTAACAACTACTGTTTTATCCATTTTATCGCTGGTAACGATGCCTACCTGAGTTTTTCTGAGGTTTCTTTCGCTCATTCTTGTAAGCCTCCCTTTCCTTATGCCTTAGAGCCGTTCAATTCAACATCACGCTGAACAGTTTTGATTCGAGCGATGTCTTTCTTAACGGCACTGATACGCATTGGATTATCAAGCTGGTCTATGGCTTGCTGGAAGCGCAGATTGAAAAGCTCATCCTTTAACTCAAGGAGCTTAGCATCAAGCTCTTCTGGAGAGAGTTTTCTAATTTCACTGGCTTTCATTACTGCTCACCACCCTGTTCTTCCTTAGTTACAAATTTGCACTTAATAGGCAATTTGTTAGCTGCGAGACGCATAGCCTCGCGTGCAAGCTCTTCATCAACGCCTGCAATTTCAAACATAACTCTGCCCGGTTTAACAACAGCTACCCAATATTCTGGTGAACCTTTACCTGAACCCATTCGAGTTTCAGCAGGCTTCTCTGTTATAGGCTTATCCGGGAAAATCTTGATCCAAACTTTACCGCCACGCTTGATATAACGAGTCATAGCAACACGGGCTGCTTCAATCTGGTTTGAAGTAATCCAAGCAGGTTCAAGAGCTACGAGACCAAAGTCACCGTAATTAACCTTATTACCACGAGTTGCTTTACCTGTTAAACGGCCTCTGTGAACTCTGCGGTATTTAACACGCTTAGGTAATAACATTATTTAGCTCCTCCTTCCTTGCGAGGTTTACGATTATTAGATTTACGGTTGTTGTTGCTGTTTGCATTTTCATGAAGAACTTCGCCTCTGTAAATCCAAACTTTAACACCTATACGACCGTAAGTTGTCTTTGCTTCAGCAAAACCGTAATCAATATCAGCACGGATTGTCTGAAGAGGAATTGTACCCTCGTGATAAGTTTCTGTACGAGCGATTTCAGCACCGCCTAAACGACCTGAAACCTGAGTTTTGATGCCCTTAGCACCGAGCTTCATTGTGCGTCCGATTGACTGCTTTAAAGCACGACGGAAAGAAATTCTTCTTTCAAGCTGAGCTGCAATGTTTTCAGCAACAAGCTGAGCATCTAAATCTGGCTGCTTAATCTCAACAATGTTAAGAGCAACCTCTTTGCCAAGTTTCTTTTCGCAAACAGCTTTGAGCTTATCTATCTCAGCACCGTTACGACCGATTACCATACCTGGCTTTGCACAATAAATATTGATACGAACACGCTTAGCGTCACGCTCAATCTCTACTTTTGGAACACCGGCTGGAGCTAATGTTTCAAGAAGGTATTCACGGATTTCATAATCTTCAACAAGATTGTCAGCAAACTTGCTGTCTTCTGCATACCAGCGTGATTCCCAATCCTTGATAACGCCCATTCTTAAACCGGTTGGATTTATTTTCTGGCCCATTATTTAACCTCCCCTTCGCTTATTCCATTTCCTTGAGTACAAGGGTAATGTGCGATGTTTTCTTGTTAATGCGATATGCACGTCCTTGAGCTCTCGGTCTTATACGCTTGAGAGTTGGTCCTTGGCAAACGTAGCAACTATCTACATAAAGCCTTGAAACATCCATATTGAAATTATTTTCTGCATTTGCAATAGCAGATTTTAAAAGCTTTTCAAGCACTTCACACGCAGCCTTCGGCGTGTGCTTGAGTATAGCCATGGCTTTGTCAGCAGGCTGATTGCGGATAAGGTCAAGAACTATCTGAACCTTACGAGGTGCAATTCTTACATTAGTAACCTGTGCCTTTGCTTCCATAGTTAACACACTCCTTTCGACTGATTATTTACCTGAATTTGAAGTTTTTGAGCCTGCATGTCCTTTAAATGTTCTTGTAGGAGCAAACTCACCTAATTTGTGACCTACCATATCTTCTGTTACATAAACAGGAACATGCTTGCGTCCATCATGAACAGCGAAGGTATGACCAACAAAATCAGGGAATATTGTGGAGCTACGGCTCCATGTTTTAAGAACGATTTTCTCGCCCTTTTCATTCATCTGTTGAACTCTTTCAAGCAGCTTTTCTTGCACGAAAGGTCCTTTTTTAACGCTTCTGCCCATTATTCTTATCTCCTTTCATCGATTACTTGCCGTTACGACGCTTTACGATAAGCTTATCAGAGCGGTTCTTCTTAGAACGAGTCTTATAACCAAGAGCAGGTTTGCCCCAAGGTGTAACAGGACCCGGACGGCCGATTGGTGACTTACCTTCACCACCACCGTGTGGATGGTCGTTAGGGTTCATAACAGAACCACGAACAGTAGGTCTCCAACCCATATGACGCTTACGGCCAGCTGTACCAATCTTAACATTTTCATGGTCAACATTGCCAACCTGACCAACAGTAGCCATACATGTTGCAGGTACATTACGAAGTTCACCTGATGGTAAACGAAGAAGTGCATAAACGCCTTCCTTAGCCATAAGCTGTGCTGAGTTACCTGCTGCACGAGCAAGCTGACCACCACGGCCTGGGTTAAGCTCAACATTGTGAACTATTGTACCTGTTGGAATATTTGTAAGAGGTAATGCGTTGCCCGGTTTAATATCTGCGTTAGCACCAGCTTCAACTGTATCGCCAACTTTAAGACCAACAGGAGCAAGGATATATCTCTTTTCACCGTCTTCATATTTAATAAGAGCGATGTGAGCTGAACGGTTTGGATCGTACTCAAGAGTAAGAACCTCTGCCTTCATATCAACCTTATCACGCTTAAAATCGATTATACGGTATTTTCTGCGATTAGCACCGCCACGATGACGGACTGTTATTCTGCCGTAGCTGTTACGGCCTGAGTTGTTCTTTAAAGGTGCGAGCAAGCTTCTTTCAGGTCCGCACTTTGACAACTCTGAATAATCTGTAACCGACATATTTCTTCTTGAATTGATAGTCGGTTTATAGACTTTAATTGACATTTATTTCACTCTCCTATAATTAGCTTGGCGGAGTTATGTCACACTCCATACATTGCTTTAAATAGTTTGTTTTGGATTACATCATACCATCAAAGAATTCGATAGTTTTTGAATCCTCTGTAAGAGTGACGATGGCCTTTTTCCAAGAAGGTGTATAACCTTCAAAACGACCTTGACGTCTGAGCTGACCACGAACATTAACTGTATTAACCTTTGCAACCTTTACGCCGAAAATCTTTTCGATAGCGTTGCTGATTTCAATTTTGTTCGCATCCTTAGCAACCTTGAATGTATATTTCTTATCAACGATGCCTTTCATGCTCTCCTCTGTAATTACTGGTTTGAGGATGATATCTTGTGCTAACTTACTCATTATGCATAAACCTCCTCAATCTTACTTACAGCATCCTTTAATACTACGATTGTATCGCAGTTAAGGATATCATAAACATTAAGTGTATTTACCATTGAAACCTTTACGCCTTCAATGTTTCTTGCACTTCTGTAAATAATGTCATTCTTTTCAGGAACAACGATAAGAACTTTCTTACCTGTTTCAAGAGCGTTAAGAACCTTAACAACCTCTTTTGTTTTGATTTCATTGAGAGAAAGCTCATTAAGAACAACCATCTCTTCATCTGCAACCTTGCAAGAAAGAGCAGACTTCATAGCTAATTTCTTTACTTTCTTATTGATATCAAAACCATATTCACGAGGCTTTGGACCAAGAGCGATACCGCCGTGTGTCCACTGAGGAGCTCTTGTTGAACCCTGTCTTGCACGACCTGTACCCTTCTGTCTCCATGGCTTTTTACCGCCGCCGCTTACTTCTGAACGAGTAAGAGTTGACTGAGTGCCCTGACGCTGATTTGCTAAGTAATTAACAACGCAAAGGTGCATAGCTGATGTGTTTGGCTCAACAGCGAATATGCTGTCTGCGATATCCATATCAGAAACCTTTTTGCCTGCCATATCGAAAACTGCTATTTTAGCCATTAGTTACACTCTCCTTCCCTTACGCTTTAACGCTGTCAGCGATAACTACGATACCGCCCTTAGGGCCTGGAATTGCACCCTTGATAGCGATAAGGTTGTTTTCAACATCAACCTTGACAACATCTAAATTCTGAATTGTTACACGCTCGTGACCTAAATGACCTGCGAGCTTCTTTCCCTTGAAAACTCTTGAAGGGTCAGAACAAGCACCTAATGAACCTGCATGTCTTGCAACAGGACCTGTACCGTGTGACTCTTTAAGACGAGAGAAATTCCATCTTTTAATAGCACCTGCTGTGCCCTTACCTTTACTTGTGCCAACAACATCAACTCTGTCGCCAACTGCAAAGGTGTCAGCCTTTAAAACATCACCAACATTAACTGAGCTGATGTCATCAAGTCTGAATTCTTTGAGCACCTTTTTAGGTGCAACATCTGACTTGTCAAAATGACCTTTCATTGGCTTTGAAACACGCTGTGCTTTAACATCGCCAAAACCAACCTGAACTGCTTCATAGCCGTCATTTTCAAGTGTCTTTTTCTGTGTTACTGTGCATGGACCAGCTTCAACTACTGTTACAGGAATTACATTACCCTTTTCGTCGAAAATCTGAGTCATGCCGATCTTTTTACCTATAAGACCTTTTTGCATAATAAATTCCTCCTTGGTTATTGGTTGACTTGTGCCAACTTGACCTTTTTGGTGTGATTAAGATTATAATTTAATCTCAATGTCAACACCGGCTGGGAGCTCAAGACTCTGCAAAGCTTCAACTGTCTTAGCTGATGGCTTGAGAATATCAATGAGCCTTTTGTGTGTACGCTGTTCAAACTGTTCACGAGAGTCCTTGTACTTATGAACTGCTCGAAGGATTGTAACAACTTCCTTTTCAGTAGGAAGAGGTACAGGACCTGAAACCTGAGCGTTTGTACGCTTTGCTGTTTCAACAATCTTTTCTGCTGCTTTGTCAACAAGATTGTGGTCATAGCCTTTAAGTCTGATTCTGATTTTTCCCTTTACTGCCATGAAAAACGCCTCCTTAAAAATTTGGCGGGCAAGCTAAAAAAACTGAACACCGTTCCGGGTGTTTCACCCCAAACATTTTTTAAAGCCGGATAAAACATAGATACAGTTCCGTCCGGACAGTCTTTTAGCAAGAAACCTTTGTAGCCGTGGGATAACGGCAAAGGTATCCTTATTACTTCGACACCAAACACTTGCAATTTTCCGTGCCAGCATAACAAGGAAAGTTACAACTGTTAAGCACCGAAGTAATATATTCTTTCGCCCGGTTTAAAATCGGACATACTCCGCAGAAATTTCCCGTCTCATAGGACGGCTACCTCCTGCATCAACGCATATCAGCACCTTATGGGCATACCTTGCCCACGCGTGCTTATATATAATATCATAACGATTTATATAATGCAACAATTTTTTATAAAAAATTTCGTCATTTTTACGATTTTACTTTTTTAACATATTTTTTTATAAAATAAGCCTTTTGCTCGCATTTTAACCAAAATAATAAGCAATATATATAATGTAATATATAATAAAGGGGATTATAA
>JAILBY010000222.1 GCA_024680655.1 Clostridiales bacterium
GCCGAAAGCAAGGCTAACAATATGGCAAACAATATTGCCTATTTCAGCGTTTGCAGAGCCTTCAAGAGATAAATCAATATGGATTTCAGGACCTTTCCCAGCAGTAAATTCAGAGCCTATAAGCGAACCAACAGGTATATCAAGCCTTTGCTTTTCCATATTCATAAAACGCTGGATTATCTTGTTGGTTATTTTCGATTTCAGTTTATTTATAAGCACAATATCCGAAGTAACAGAGCAAATTTTTCCGTTGTTATCTCTGTTTATCTGGACTAAATCAGAATAATGTATGTTTTCTTCTGCAAGAGTCTGACTTACCGCCTCATCAACAATATTGTTTGCCATATTGTTAGCCTTGCTTTCGGCAATATCCTTTATTTTAGGGCTGATTTTTGCATCTGCAAGAATTATGATTATAAGAGCAGTTAAAAATACCGCCGTTATTTTGAAAAATATGTTTCGTGCTTTTCTTCGCATTAAATCACCATAAAAATTACTTTTACTTATATGTATGCAAAAGCTTCTTTAAAAGTGAAAAAACCCTTTGATATTAAATCAAAGGGTTTTATAAAAAGCAATTTAATTTTAAAATTATTCAGCAGTTTCTTCTGTTTCTGCCTTTGCTTGTTCTGCATTTTCAGCAGGTGCGTCCTGTGTTTCAGGAGCGTCTTTAATTTCAACAGTTTCAGGCTCTAAAAGTTCACGAATTGAAAGGCTTACACGCTTCTTATCGAAATCAATGCCGATAATCTGTGCCTGAACCTCTTCGCCAACTTTAAGAACATCCTGAGGCTTTTCAATGTGACGGTTAGCAATCTGAGAAATATGGATAAGACCGTCAACACCTGGGATAACCTGTGCAAATGCACCGAAAGTTGTCATACCAACAATCTTTGCTGTAACAACTGTTCCCTCTGGATAATCATTTTTAAGGATTTCCCAAGGATTATCCTCTGTTTTCTTGTAGCCGAGAGAAATTCTCTTCTTCTCGCTGTCAAGCTCTTTGATATAAACCTCAACAGTGTCGCCAACTTTAACAACTTCTGATGGGTGCTTAATGCGAGTCCAAGAAAGCTCTGAAATATGAATCATACCATCAACACCGCCGATGTCAACAAATGCACCGTATGATGTGAGTGATTTAACTGTACCTGTATAGGTCTGACCTTCTTTTGCCTGAGCCCAGAAAGCTTCTTCTGCTTCTTTTCTTTCAGCATTAAGAAGAACTCTTATTGAACCAACAGCACGCTTACGCTGCTTATTAACTTCAATAATCTTGAACTGTACTTTCTTTTTGAGCAAATCTTCAAGAGGGTCATTTTTGTTTGCTGTTGCCTGTGATGCTGGAATAAATACTCTTGCACCGTTTGCAACTGCGATAACACCGCCACGAACAACATTTGTAACAATGCCTTCGAGAACTGTGCCTTCCTCCTGAGCCTTGATGATTTGATCCCAAGCCTTACCAGCGTCAAAAAGACGCTTTGAAAGCATAATTGTACCTTCTGCATCATTTGTTTTCATAATGATAAGGTCAATTTCATCGCCAACACTGACAACATCGCTTGTGCGGAGTGTTGGGTCAAGAGTAAGTTCACTAAGCGGCACATAGCCTGTTTGCTTTCTTCCTACTATTTCAACCTGTACCTCACTAGGTGTGATACCAACAACAGTACCACGAACCTTTTGATCAGTGTTAAGATTTTTTAAAGATTCTTCGAGCATAGCCTCAAAGGATTCTGCCGACTCCTCGACAATGGTATTTTTTTCGTTTACTTCGGACATGGTTTCCAGTACCTCCTTTATAATGCAAGCAGGAGTAGAAGCTCCCGCTGTAACGCCTACACGCTCGCAACCGCTGAAATCAATATTTTTCAATTCGGCTGCTGTTTCAATAAGAAATGTTCTTTTGCAGTTTTTCAAGCAAACATCTCTTAACTTTGCTGTGTTAGAGCTTTGGCGACCGCCTATAACAATCATAGCGTCTGAAACACTTGATAATTCTTCGGCTTCGTTCTGCCTTTCATCAGTCGCAATACATATTGTATCAAAAATTAAAGCGTTTGTATAGAGTAAATTTATTTTTTTTATGCTTTTTTTCCATTTTTCTACACTAAATGTAGTTTGGGAAACAACTGTAATGTGAGAATTCCTTATTTCAGGGTTAGTATTATAGATATTTTCAACATCTTCTTCATTCGCAAAAACGAAATTCAGACAGTTACAATGCCCAACAATTCCCTGCACCTCGGGGTGATTTTTATCACCTGCAATAAGCACAACATCGTTATTTTCAGACGCTTCCTTAACAATCTTATGAATTTTTTTAACAAACGGACAAGTCGCATCTGTAAAAGATATTCTCAGATTTTCTATTTCATCAATAATCTCTTGCGAAACACCGTGAGTTCTTATAACAAGCACTCCGTTTTTATCAGCCTGAGCGGGCTTTTCAACAATAGTCGCACCACGCTTTTCAAAATCATCGGTAACTTGTTTGTTATGTATTATAGGTCCAAGAGTATAAACCCTTTCGCCATTTTTCAGCAAATCATCAACCAGCTTAACTGCTCTGTCAACACCAAAGCAAAAGCCTGCCGTTTTGGCAAGAGTGATTTTCAAATCACGCACCGCCCTTTTCGTAGAGAGTAATAATATTATCCATTATAAGCTGTGCCGCATTTCTCAATTCACTTGATTTGCCCTCGTTTATGCCCAAACTTTCATAAGGAATAACCTCACCGAAGCGGACTGTTATCTTTGTTTTAAATGGCTTTATAGGGTATTTATCATAGCAAATTGCAAGAGGTAAAACATCAGCCTTTGCAGCTTTTGCAATAAGAGCTATTCCAGCCTTTGCCTCTTGTGGCTTACCGTCCTTTGAGCGTGTTCCCTCTGGAAATATTCCAAGAGCGTGCCCTTCTTCGATAACCTTAATTGCAAATTTAAGAGATGTTCTGTCACTTGCTCCTCTTTTTACAGGAAAAGAGTTAAGATGCGTTACAAATGTATTCAATATCGGCTTTTCAAAGGTTTCAGCCTTTGCCATACAATGAACATCAGGCACAAGACTTGCACCGATAAATCCAGGGTCAAGATAATAAATATGGTTGCAAGCAAGAATATAGCCTTTATTCTTTGGAATATTCTCTAAGCCTATAAACTTAATTCTATAAGCAATTTTACAGTATATGCGTATAACTATGCCCATAAATTTATAGAATTTATAGCTTTTAACCTTGGAAAAATCAAACTCTTTCATAGTTCTTATCCGTAACCGATTTTATTTTTCGGTTTTTTCCTTTATTATTTTTGCTATACCGTCAATAGCCTCTTGCAAAGAAAGGTTACTGCTGTCAAAAAGTATAGCATCATCAGCTTGTTTAAGAGGTGCAATCTCTCTGTGAGAGTCCTGATAATCTCTCTGTTTAAGCTCTGCAAGAACATCCTCAAACTTTGCCTCAACGCCCTTTTGTTGAAGTTCATCATATCTTCTTTTTGCTCTTATTTCAGCAGAAGCAGTAAGAAAAACCTTAACCTGAGCGTCTGGCAAAACAACTGTTCCTATATCTCTGCCGTCCATAAGGCAATCATTTTTCTTTGCAATATCTCTCTGTAAATCGAAAAGATATTCTCTTACCTTTGGTATAGCAGAAACATCAGAAGCAGCCATTGAAATTTCAGGCATTCTTATATCGGTTGAAACATCTTCACCGTCAAGGAAAACTCTCTGTTCGCCATTGACAAATTTAAGTTCAACCTTTACGTTCGGCAACATAGGCACAACCTTTTCAGCATCAGAGGGCTTAAAGCCACGCTTAACCGCCGCAAGTCCGACAGTTCTGTATAATGCACCCGTATCAACATATATAAAGCCGAAATCCTTTGCAAGCTGTTTTGCAATAGTGCTTTTTCCTGCACCGCCCGGTCCGTCAATAGCAACATTTATCATATTGTATAACCTCTCTTAAATACAATTTTCTCCTGCAAGATGCCCCGTTGAAAAGGCAATCTGCAAATTAAATCCGCCCGTATAGGCATCAACATCAATAACCTCACCTGCAAAGAAAAGTCCCTGCAAAAGCTTTGATTCCATAGTTTTAGGATTTATCTCTTTGGTATCAACTCCGCCCGAGGTTACAATAGCTTCCTCAATAGGACGGAAATCAGTTATTGTAAGTTTAAGATTTTTAAGAAGATATGTCAAATCGTGACGCATATCCCTTGTAATCTGATTTGCCTTTAAGTGTGGCGGAATACCTGAAAGTTTCACAATAACAGGTATCATTTTCTGCGGTAACAAATCACCCAAAGAGTTTATAAAATCCTTGTTTGAATTTTTTGCAATATCACGCTGTAATCTTGAATCAAGCTGTTCTTCACTTAATGCTGGTTTCAAGTCAATAAAAAGTTCATATCTGCCTTTTTTCATATTTTTAAGATGTGAGCTTGCACTAAGAATAACAGGTCCCGATACGCCGAAATGCGTGAAAAGCATTTCACCGAAATCGTTATATACTTCTCTGTAATTTTCAGTATCAATAATTTTTATAGCACAATTTCTCAGCGAAAGCCCCATTAAATCAGAGCACCAGTTTTCGTGCACCGAAAGAGGCACAAGTGAGGGCTTTAACTTGACTATATTGTGACCTGCCTGACGGGCAAGGTCGTATCCGTCACCCGTTGAACCCGTCTGAGGATATGATTTTCCGCCCGTTGCAATAACAACTGTATCTGCGAAAAACTGTTCGCCCGTTTCAGTTTCAACGCCCTTTAACTGATTATCTTCAATTATAAGTGAGGTAACTCTGCCCTGCACTCTTTTAACAGCGTTTGATTTTATAAAGCGATTGAGAGCGTCAACTATATCAACAGCCTTATCCGAAACGGGAAAAACTCTGTTGCCTCTTTCAACCTTTAATTCAACACCCAAATCTTCAAAAAATGCCATTGTATCATCTGGCATAAATCTTGAAAAAGCACTGTAAAGAAATCTACCATTGACGGGCACATTTGAAATAAGTTCATTGAGCATATTGCAGTTATTTGTTACATTACAACGCCCTTTGCCCGTAATCATAACCTTTCTGGCAACCTTATCGTTTCTTTCTATAAGCGTAACCTCTGCTCCGTTCATAGCAGCAGTACCTGCACAAATAAGACCTGCCGCACCTGCACCTACAACAATTACCTTTTTATTCATTGATTAACTGACTCCTCAACCTTGTCATAAACCTGATATTCGTCCCAAATTCTTTCAAGTTCAATAAAGTTATTGCTAACCTCTGTTTTCTTTCCAAGAGTTGCAGCAACAATAAGTGCATTTATAAGGCTTAATGGTGCAACAAGTGAGTCAACGAAAGATGCAATATCGCTCTTTGCAAGAAGAAGATATGTAGAAAACTGTGCAATAGGTGAATATTCACTGTCAGTAATAGAAATAACGGTTGCACCGCTGTCTGAAATAAATCTCAGAGCGTTGATTATCTGATTTGAATATCTCGGGAAGCTTATTGCAATACAAACATCTTCCTTGTTTATTCTGAAAGTCTGCTCAAAGATTTCGCTGTCACTGTTTGTATCAACAAGCACAACATTATCATAAGCAAGGTTGAAATTAAAAGCCATAAAGCTTGCAAGAGAAGCCGAGCTTCTTACGCCTAAAATATAGATTTTTCTCGCTTTGTTTATAGCCTCAACCGAGTTTTTGAAATCCTTTCTTGAAACAAGCTCGATAGTTGATTTAATCATTTCAATATCGCTTTGAAGCATTTTTTCAACAACATCATTCTCGCCTATTCTGATAGAAGTAACTTCCATTCTCTGAACAGCAGTAAGCTTGTTTCTAATCATTTCCTGCAAAGCCTTCTGCAATTCAGGGTAACCGTCAAAGCCTAATTCAGTTGCAAATCTAACAACAGTGGATTCACTCGTACCGACTGTTTCACCGAGCTTTGCCGCCGTCAAGAACGCTGCCTTATCATAATGTTCAGCGATAAATTCAGCTATTTTTTTATGTCCCTTTGAAAGTGTAGGATATACGCTTTCAATTTTTTTGAGTAACGAGCGACTAATTTTAGTCATCCCCTTTTACAGAAATTGTTATACTCTCAATTTTAACATCTTCAATAGGCTTATCAGAGCCATCAACCTCAACATCGGCGATTTTATCAACTATATCCATACCCTCGAAAACCTGACCGAAAACAGTATGCTTATAGTCAAGCCAAGGTGTACCGCCAACCTTTTTGTAGTTATCTATACATTCCTGAGGGAAGCCATCATCAACAAGAGCCTCCATCTGTGAAATCATCTGCTGTGGTGCTGAATTTGCCTGAACAATAAAGAACTGACTTCCGTTTGTGTTAGGGCCAGCATTCGCCATAGACAAAGCACCTCTGAGGTTATGAAGCTCCTCTGCAAATTCATCAGGGAATGGTCTTGACCAGATACTGTCACCGCCCATACCTGTTCCGAGCGGGTCACCGCCCTGAATCATAAAATCTTTTATAACTCTATGGAAAATAAGTCCATTATAATATCCATTTTTTGCGTGAGTTGTGAAGTTTTCAACTGCCTTTGGTGCAAATTCAGAGAAAAGCCTTATGCTTATATCTCCCAAATTAGTGTGCATAACTGCAATAGTATCGCCATTTTGTGGCTTATCCAACTGTAAAAACATAGCAATATCTCCTAACTTTAAATTTTATAACATAACCTTATATATTTTATCAAACTGCTTGTTTATAGTCAACCAAAAAACTCAATTATCTCCCTGCTCGTTTTTCTTTGACAATTGAAAAATATTTTGTATAATTAAATCAATGATAATTTGGGAGATGAATTTATATTATGAAGCGTGAAGAATTCAATCAAATGCCTCAGCTTGTTATTGAATTTCTGCAATATATGGAGGTTATAAAAAACAAGTCATCGCTTACTATAATCGAATATGCTTCCGATTTGCGTACATTTTTCAGATATATGAAAATAATCAGAGGGCTTGTCCCGAAAGATGTTCCCTTTGATGAAATAGATATTTCCGACATAGACCTCGCTTTTATAAAAAAAATCACGCTCAACGATGCCTATGATTTTCTCTCCTACTGCCGAAACGACAGAGATAACTCTGCAAATACCCGTTCAAGAAAGGTGTCAAGCATAAGAGCGTTTTTTAAATTTCTTGATGTTCAAAAAGCAGTTCTTGACGATAACCCTATGCGTGATTTAGATACACCAAAAATAAAAAAAGCTTTGCCCAAATATCTTACACTTGAACAAAGCCTTGATTTACTTAAAAATATTGACGGTAAATTTAAAGAGAGAGATTATTGTATCATCACGCTCTTCCTTAACTGCGGACTGCGTCTTTCTGAATTAGTCAGCCTTAACTATAACGACATAAGA
>JAILBY010000232.1 GCA_024680655.1 Clostridiales bacterium
AATAACATCACAAGCCTGCTGTTTAGTCATAGAAAAGGTTTTTATGCTCTTATTATTGACTATATCAAAGATAAAAACACCATTCATAAGTACAGCGGGTGCATTAAAGTTTATACCATTGAGTATAGGTACAGCCGTTGCAGGACTTCTTGCAGTTGCAACGCTGAAATATCCGCCGTTTTTCATAAAATCGTTTATTGTATTTTTTGAAAATTCCGATACCGTTCTGTCATTTCTCAAAAAAGTACCGTCAAGGTCGGCTATAAATAATGTTTTCAAATCCATCACCGATTACTTATAATATCACATTTATATTCATCATACAAGGGCGATATAAATAGTAAAAACTTTGTAAACAATATAAAATTGACTTGTATATTTCTTTCCAAAAAGATATAATAGATAATCATTGACTATTTTATTGCACTTTATGTGCATGTGAGGAAGCGATTATAATGTTGGGTAAATATGCCAAGGTCAAGGTTACACGCCCGATAAAATCCTTCCATCCGAAATACGGATTTGAGTATGAACTCAATTATGGTTTTGTCGAAGGTGTAACCAACATAAGCGGTACAAAACAAGGTGCTTATATTATGGGAATAGACCACCCCGTAAGAGAATTTGACGGAAGAATTATTGCAATAATCAAACGCAACAATATGAAAGGCGTTGAATGGGTTGTTGCTCCAAAAAGCAAAAAGTTCATTGTAAATGATATTAAAAAGGCTATCGATTTTGCTGAAAGCTATTACGGTTACTCGCTTGAATGTCTTTATGAACATTCCTGCGGTGCTGTTGTTTTTAAGGAAATTGACGGCGAAAGAAAATTTTTACTTATCAAAAACAAAAGAAGTGCTCACTGGGGCTTTCCAAAAGGTCACATAGAGGAAGGCGAAACTCAAAAGGAAACAGCTTTTAGAGAAGTTCTTGAAGAAACAGGTCTTCACATTCGCTTTATTCCTGATTTTATTTCAAAGAGTGAATACACTATTCAGGGCAAGGTTGAAAAATGTGTCAACATTTTCCTCGCCACAACAGATGATGATGAAATTATTATGCAGGAAGAAGAAATTGAAGCATACATCTGGCTTAATTATGAACAGGCTATGGAAACACTTAAATTTGATAATGATAAAAACATTTTGAAAAATGCTCAAAATTTCCTTAAAGGTAAGGAGAATTTCTAATGGATGCTATTATACAGTCTTTTATAACCTTTTTTCAGGATAAATTACCAGCCGAGGTTACGATTTTTTTAATTTCCCTTATGCCCGTACTTGAATTAAGAGGCGGACTTATTGCAGCAAAGCTCTTGAATGTTAGTCTTTTGCCTGCTTTTGGGATATGCTTTTTAGGTAACATCTTACCTATACCATTTATCTTGCTTTTCATAAGAAAGCTTTTTGCTCTTATGAAAAATACAAAGACATTTAAACCACTTATTGAAAAATTAGAAAAACATTCAGCAAAGAACAGCGAAAAGGTAAACAAATATGGTGCGTGGGGTTTATTGTTGCTTGTTGCAATTCCTCTGCCCGGCACAGGTGGTTGGACAGGTGCTCTTGTTTCCGCTTTGATGGAATTGCCTATACGCAAATCTTTCCCGATAATAGCAGTCGGCGTACTTATTGCAGGAATTATAGTAGCAAGCCTTTCCTATGGTTTACTCGGTGCATTAGGCGTTTAAGAAAAAAATTAAAAGCGATACAGTAATTAAGCTGTATCGCTTTATTTTTGCGTTATTGTTTTAATTTAACTTTAAACTATCTTTGCTCCGCCAACTGGTCTTATAGAAAGAACATAGCACTTACCCTTGCCAAAAATTCTTTCCATTTCAGCCTTATATTCATCAAGCTTTTCAAAAGGCACAAAAGCCTGAATAGTTCCAGCAAAACCGCCACCGTGAACTCTGTATGCACCCTTGCCTTTGAGAATTTTTTCACTTATATTAAGTGCAAGTGCAATAGGCTGTTGAGCAACAAATTTATTTGAATAGATATTCTGATTATATTTGAAAGAGGATTCTCCGCTTTCAATAACAATTCTTTTAAATTCCTCAAAATCGCCTTTTTTGATAGCTGAAATTTCATCATCAACTCTATGATTTTCATTATAAAAATGTATTGCACGCAAAACGGCTCTATCGCCGAGTTTTTGACGGATTTCAGGAATTGCTTTATAAAATTCCTTTTCATCAACCTGCCTCAAAACCTTCTTACCGAAGAACTCTGCAACAGACTCCATTTCCTGCCTTACTGCCGCATAATCATCTGTAAGGTCGGAATGATTTCCGCCCGTATCAACTATACATAAAGCGTGAGAAAATTTTGAAAAATCTAAATCTATCTTCTCTATCAACGGCTTTTCAGGTGCTTCAAAATCAATGGTAACCATTGAGCCGACAGAGCTTGCCATCTGGTCAAGAAGTCCGCAAGGCTTACCGAAATATTCATTTTCAGCAAACTGAGATATTTTTGCTATTGTAACATCATCAATTTTTCCATCGTTGTATAAATGGTTCAATATAGTACAAATCAGCACTTCGTATGCAGCGGAAGAAGAAAGACCTGAACCTGACATAACGCTTGATTCCGTTGTTGCATCAAAACCGCCGATATTATAGCCAAGCTTTTTAAAATCTGCACATATACCTCTGAGCAGAGATACGCTCTTTCCATATTGCTCTTTATGGACTTCAAGGTCTGAAATATCTATCTCGTCCATATCATAACCAGCAGATTTTACCCTTATTATACCGCTATCATTTTTTGAAGCAACTGCTATTGCATCAAGGTTTACCGCACCTGCAAGAACCTTGCCGAAATTATGGTCAGTATGATTTCCGCAAATTTCCGTTCTGCCAGGTGCAGACAAAAGAGAAACCTCTCTGTCTTTTCCGAAAAGTTCAATAAAGCTTTCTGCAACATCAGAATATCTCTGATACTGCTGTTTTATTGCTTCATCCGTAACATAAACGCTTTTCAGTTGAGCGTCAAAAGAACCATTGAAAAGATTTTCTTTTAAAGAGCTTATTGCTGGCATAAAAGCACTCCCTTTATTTTAAAATTCCGCTATATTGTTGTTTTCTTCCTTTTGTGCATTTCTTATTATTATAATATCGAATATTGCAAGAGCAATACCCGTAAGAATAAGAAGTAAGGAAACAGGAATTATAAAAGCTAATGAAAACGGGTCAAAAATATTACTGCCGAGTATTGAATAAAGAATAATTCTTGGTGCAAAGCCACCGAGTGAGAAAAGGATATATTCCCAAAAATTGAAATTCAGCGTACCATATATTCTGCTTACCATAGTAAGAGGAACACCTGGCACCATTCGCAAAACCCAGAGTATAATAGGATTATCCAGTGCATTTTTATTTATAAATTCAAAAAGCTTTTCGTGGCGTTGAATTCCCTTGTACATTTTTCCGCCACCCATAAATCTGCCACGCCAATAGCCTACTATCATCATAAGTGCAACGCCTGAAAGGTTTAAGACAAACGAAGAAAAGACGGGCAAAATTATACCTGAGATAAAACAGCAGGCACTTACAGGGAAAAATATTATGGGCACTGCACCTTTGAGTGAAAACAAAACAAGGACAGCAACCACAAACCAGCCAAGATTTTGTATTGAGGCTATTTTATATTCAAAATTCAGAAGATATGTCTTTACTCCCTGATACCATTCGCTTATAAACTGAACACGATTTACGGCAAACATAATCAGCACAAGTATCAACGCTGAAACAAAGCACGCAATCGATATATTTCTAAGTAATTTTTTATATTTTATCAACCAGATTCTCCTCAAAAACTATTATCAAATTTATTTTATAACATTTGCTTGATTAGGTCAACTTTATTGTTGTCTATGTATATAAAAAGTGATATAATTTCATATAATAAAACTATTCGAGGTGAAAAACAGTTATGTCAAAAAAGGCGGTTATTTTCAGTGGCGGCGGAGCAAAAGGCGGCTATCAGGTCGGTGCTTG
>JAILBY010000236.1 GCA_024680655.1 Clostridiales bacterium
TAAGGGAAATTACTTGATAAAAGTCTTTATTTTCTCTTTTTGGAAATTAAAAAAATCTCAGTTGGTATGCGACATACAACTGAGATTTAATTCAAGTAAAAATTATTCTTTTTTTCTTTTTTCTGAAATTATTTGATAAATTTTCTTTTCCTCGTGATTTTTCAAGCGTTGAAAATTTTTGCGATGCTTGACTATCATAATAACGCCGAACAAGATTATTATTGCAATACATTCATAGTTCACCTTGCCGTCAACAAGTCCGAAAATCATAAGTGAAAGCGGGAAGAAAACTGAAAGTGAAATTGCGTTAAAAGCAAGATAGCCCGTTGCAAACAAAACTGTAAGCGACAAAGCAACAGTCAGAAGTCCTACACGCCAGTCAACCATAAAGGTCCAGGCAAGTGTAACAGCAACACCCTTACCGCCCTTGAATTTAAGCCAGAACGGATAATTATGTCCTAAAACTGCACCAGCACCTGCATAAGTACCGAGTAAAACCATACTTTCATCTTTGAAAATAAATCTGCAAACAAGTGCCGCTAAAATTGTTTTAATCAAATCGGCAAAAAAAGTTATAAGTGCAGGCTTGATACCGACAGAGCGTGTAACATTTGTTGTTCCGGCATTTCCAGAGCCCATATCTCTTATATCCTTACCCGTATTGATTTTTGTAACGATATAAGCCGTCTGGAAGCAACCGAAAGCATAGCCTATTAGCAAACAATATAATCTAATCAAATAATCTCACCCATTTTTTCTGAATTTCAAAAAATCTTCTAAAATCATAACTGCCGCAACAGCGTCAACGACCTCTTTGCGATTTTTACCTCTTGTATTTGTAACATTGAGTGCTTTGTGTGCGGAAACAGTAGTAAGTCTTTCGTCCCACATTTTTGTTTCTAAACCCGTTTTTTCTTCAAGCATAGAAGCAAATTCCCTGCATTTTTCTGCTCTTTCGCCACAAGAGCCGTCCATATTTTTAGGATAGCCGACAACTAACATCGACGGCTTTTTTTCTTTTACAATTTCATCAATTTTTTCAATAAGCTTTGGCTGATAAGTTTCTTTTATAACGCTTACGGGACTTGCAAGCATTTCAAGTGCATCGCATATTGCAATACCCGTTCTTGCGTCACCGTAATCAACAGACATTATTACCATATCTGCACCTTACCTACAATATCATTAACACTCTTATAGCCATTATCATCAAGATATTTTTCAATACCCTCTATAACCTTAATCGGAGCGTATGGATCTGTGAAGTTTGCAGTACCTATCTGAACTGCACTTGCACCGGCAAGCATCATTTCAATAGCATCCTGCCATTTTGTTATACCGCCCATACCTATAACGGGAATTTTCACCTTGTTTGCAACCTGCCATACCATTCTTACGGCAACGGGCAAAACAGCAGCACCTGAAAGACCGCCTATATTATTTCTCAATATAGGTCTTTTGGTGTTGATGTCAATTCGCATACCTGTAATTGTATTTATAAGCGAAACTGCGTCTGCACCAGCACTTTCTGCGGCAAGGGCAGTTTCTGTTATATCAGTAACATTAGGTGTAAGCTTTATAACAAGCGGTTGCTGACAAACCTTACGCACCTCTTTTGTTATCTTTTCAACATTTTCGCAGGAAGTACCAAAGGCTGCACCGCCCTGCTTTACATTAGGGCAAGAAATGTTGAGTTCAACCATATCAACTGCCGTACCCTGCAATTTTTCAACAGTCTGAACATAATCACTTATCTGACTGCCTGCTATATTTGCAATTATACAAGTGTTCTGTTCTTTGAGCCAAGGCAAATCCTCTTTTATGAAATGGTCAACGCCAGGATTTTGAAGTCCTACGCTGTTAAGTATTCCACTTGGTGTTTCAGCTATTCTTGGTGGCGGATTGCCCAAGCGTTCATTGAGAGTTGTCCCCTTGCAAGAAATACCGCCAAGCTTTTCAATAGGATAAAATTCATTGTATTCTCTGCCGAAACCGAAAGAGCCTGATGCTGTTATAACAGGATTTTTTAAATTTACACCCGCTATATTAACTGATAAATCAGCCATTACCACTCAACCTCCTCGGCATTGAAAATAGGACCATCCTTGCAAACATGACGATAATGCTCGCCATCTTTTTCCTTTGTTTTACAAGCACAGACAAGGCAAGCACCTATACCACAGCCCATTCTTTCTTCAAGAGAAACGAAGCAAGGCTTTGAATTCTGCTTTGCTATATCTGCAACTGCTTTAAGCATAGGCTTTGGACCA
This sequence comes from Clostridiales bacterium, assembly GCA_024680655.1. Taxonomy (GTDB): domain Bacteria; phylum Bacillota; class Clostridia; order Oscillospirales; family Acutalibacteraceae; genus UMGS263. Next base: position 2,271 of record JAILBY010000236.1, read on the forward strand.
CAAGCAAAAACAACCTCATATTGTTCTATTTTATCTTTAAGCACATCGGTAACAAAGCCGTGATAACCTATTGTGCCATCATCCGAGGTCAAGAAAACATTGTTGCAGTTTTCATTAAAATCAGAGATAAGTATTGCGTTTTCTGCACTTCTGAAGCCTAAAATCGCATCAACATTTTCAAACATATCGGAAATACCAAGCATAGGCGGAACACCTATTCCACCGCCTATTACAACACATTTTTCATCTGACATTTCTTCTTTGAAATCACTGCCCAGAGGACCTAT
>JAILBY010000006.1 GCA_024680655.1 Clostridiales bacterium
GGTTATCAATATATATGTAGAAAAATGATTTTAATTGCACTTTTTATTGAATTTATTTTTATTTTGCAATAAAATAAAAATTGTGTGATACTATTTTATAGAAAAAAAGAGGAGCGAGTCCAATTATGAAAAAAGTAGAAAAAGATATGGGTAGCGATAGTGACTTGCATGTTGTAAGTGCAAGTATTAAAAAGCTCAAAGAATTTGGAATTGAAACCGAAGTACATGTTATGTCTGCACACAGAACTCCTGATTTAGCAGCGCAGTTTTCAAAAAATGCAAAGGCAAACGGCTTCGGTGTTATTATTTCTGCTGCTGGTAAGGCTGCACATCTTGGCGGCGTACTTGCTGCAAACACAACCTTGCCTGTAATCGGCATACCTATCAAATCCTCAACTCTTGACGGACTTGATGCTTTGCTTGCAACAGTTCAGATGCCAAGCGGTATTCCGGTTGCAACAGTTGCAATAGACGGAGCAGAAAATGCGGCTATACTTGCCGTACAGATGCTTGCTTTAAGTGATGAAGAATTGAGCTTGAAGCTTGAAAAAATGAAAAATGATATGGAAGCAAAGGTTATAGAAAAAGATAAAAAGATAGCTGAACAGATTAAAAGCTTATAATTTGCAAATTTTTTATTATTCTTGACAGGAGTTGAATATATGCTCGGTGAAATCCACGAGGAATGTGGCGTTTTCGGTATTTACAACAATGACGAAATTAACTGTGCGCACGAAACATATCTTTCTCTCTATGCTCTTCAACACAGAGGGCAGGCAAGTTGTGGTATAGCAGTAAACAACAGTAGAATTATTGATTGCTATAAAAATACGGGAATCGTGCCTGAGGTTTTAACCCAGAATGTTATTAAAGAGCTTTCTGACAAAGGCAACGCAAAAATGGCACTCGGACACGTAAGGTACAGCAACAGCAAGGAAGAGGTAAATAGCTTTAATTCACAGCCTTTTGTTATGAGCTATTCAAACGGCTCACTTTCAATAGTAAATAACGGAAGCCTTGTAAATACAAGGAAGGTTTGCGAAGAACTTGAAAATAAGGGTGCTGTTTTCCAGACTTCGAGCGATGCAGAGCTTATCGCCTATATAGTTGCAAGAGAACGCCTTAAAACAGACTCGATAGAAAAGGCTGTATCTTCGGCTATGGAAAAGATTGAGGGTGCGTATTCTTTCCTTATGATGACACCTTCAAAGCTTGTGGCTGTTCGTGACCCGTATGGATTCAGACCGCTTTGCATAGGAAAACTTAAAAATAGCTATGTATTTTCAAGTGAAAGCTGTGTTTTTGATACTATCGGTGCTGAATTTGTAAGAGATGTTGAGCCTGGCGAAATTGTTTTTGTCAATGAAAAAGGTCTTAACTCTATTAAAGAGCATTGTGGTAAAAAACATTCTCTTTGTATTTTTGAACATGTTTATTTTGCAAGGCAGGACAGCGTTATTGACGGCGTGAGTGTTCACGCTGCAAGGCAGGCGGCAGGCAGATATCTTGCTCAGCAGAAGCCCGTTGAGGCTGATGTTGTAATAGGTGTACCTGATGCAGGTATTGATGCGGCAGTGGGATATGCTTCACAGTCGGGAATACCTTATGAGCTTGGCTTCATAAAGAACAGATATATCGGCAGAACTCTTATTCAGGACAAGCAATCCATAAGAGAAAAAAGTGTTCGTATAAAGCTTAATCCGATAGCTTCGGTTGTAAAGGATAAAAAAGTTGTGCTTGTTGATGACTCGATAGTTCGAGGAACTACGATAGGCGTAATAGTAAGTCTTTTGCGTAAAGCAGGGGCTAAGGAAGTGCATTTGAGAATTTCTTCACCTGCATTTTTAAATCCTTGCTATTTTGGTACTAATGTAAAAAGCAAGGAATGCTTGATTGCTTGCAGATATGATAATAATATTGAAGAACTTTGCAAATATATAGGTGCAGATTCTCTTGAATATTTAAGTGTTGAAAATCTCAAAAGGATAGCAAAGAATTCAAAATGTGAATTCTGCGATGCTTGCTTTACGGGCAACTATCCGATTGAAGTTGAAGCAGATAAAAAAGATAAATTTTCCCAGAGGATTGATGAATACAACCTTACGGGGCAAATAAAATTAGAGGAGAGTTTTTAATATGGAAAGTTTCAGCAAAAGTTATAAGGACGCAGGTGTTGATGTTACAGCAGGTTATAAGTCTGTTGAACTTATCAAATCACATGTTGCAAGAACTATTATCCCAGGCGTTATGTCTTCAATAGGCGGTTTCGGCGGAATGTTCGCTCCTGATGTAAAGGGTATGAAAGAGCCTGTTCTTGTTTCTGGTACAGACGGTGTAGGAACAAAGCTTAAAATTGCTTTCCTTATGAATAAGCACGATACTGTCGGCATCGACTGTGTTGCTATGTGTGCAAACGATGTTGCGTGTTCAGGTGCAAAGCCATTGTTCTTCCTTGACTATGTTGCAGTCGGCAAGAATGTTCCAGAGGTTGTTGAACAGATAGTTAAGGGCGTTGCTGAGGGCTGTATTCAGGCTGGCTGTGCTCTTGTTGGCGGTGAAACTGCCGAAATGCCAGGCTTTTATCCTATTGACGAATATGACCTTGCAGGTTTCTGCGTTGGTATGGGCGATAAGGAAAAACTTATCGATTGCTCTAAAATAAAAGAGGGTGATGCACTTATCGGTGTTGAATCATCAGGCGTTCATTCAAACGGCTTCTCTCTTGTAAGAAAGGTTTTCAATGTAAATTCAAGAAATTTGACAGTTTACATAGATGAACTTGGACAGACTCTCGGTGAATCACTCCTTACACCTACAAGAATTTATGTTAAACCTATTCTTGAACTTATGAATAAAATTGATGTTCACGCAATTTCACATATAACAGGCGGCGGCTTCTACGAGAATATTCCTCGTATGATTGAGGGCGACCTTGTTGCATCAATAGAAAAGTCAAAGGTACCTGTAAAGCCTATTTTCAACCTTATCCAGAGAAACGGTGCAATCCCTGAAAGAGATATGTATAATACATTTAATATGGGTATCGGTCTTTGCATAGCTGTTGCTCCTGACAAGGCTGATGAAGCAGTAAGAATTCTTGAAGCAAGCGGCGAAAAGGCACACATAATCGGTGAAATGAAAAAGGGCGAAAAGGGTATAGAATTATGTTAAATATTGCAGTTCTTGTATCAGGTGGCGGTACAAACTTGCAGGCTCTTATTGACAGCGAAAGAAACGGTGAAATAAAAAACGGAAAAATTGTCCGTGTTATTTCAAGTAAGGCTGACGCTTATGCTATTGAAAGAGCAAAAAAAGTAGGTATCCCTGCCGTTGTTGTTGAAAGAAAAAAATACGAAAATTCTCAGCAATATGATGAAGCAATACTTTCAGCACTTGAAGAAAGTAAAGCAGACCTTGTTGTGCTTGCAGGCTTTATGTCAATTTTAGGTGCGAGTGTAATAAGAAAGTATGAAAATAAAATTATCAATATCCACCCAGCACTTATACCGTCATTTTGTGGCAAGGGCTTCTATGGGTTAAAGGTACACGAAGCGGCACTTGAAAAGGGCGTTAAGGTTACGGGTGCAACCGTTCATTTTGTCAATGAAATAGCAGATGACGGAGCGATAATTTTGCAGGAATGTATCAAGGTAAATGATGACGATACACCTCAGACCTTGCAACGCAGAGTAATGGAAAATATCGAATGGAAAATTCTTCCGAAAGCAGTTTCGTTATTCTGTGAGGGCAAAATAGAGGTTGTTGGTTCAAAAACTAAAATAAAGGAGTAAGTAACAATGTTAAATCTTTTTGATGAGCTTAAATCAAACTCTTATCCTGGCAGAGGTATTGTTTTGGGTAAGACTGCTGACGGAACAAAGGCTGTTGCCGCATATTTCATTATGGGCAGAAGTGAAAACAGCCGTAACAGAGTTTTTGTTGAAGACGGTGAGGGAATAAAGACAAAGGCTTTCGATGAAGCAAAGCTTGTTGACCCTTCTCTTATTATTTATTCACCTGTTCGTGTTCTCGGCAATAAAACCATTGTTACAAACGGTGACCAGACTGATACAATATACGAGCTTATGAACAAGCAGTTCACCTTTGAACAGGCATTGAGAACAAGAGAGTTTGAGCCTGATGCTCCTAACTATACTCCAAGAATTTCAGGTATCATAAAGCTTGATGATGGTAATTTCAATTACGCTTTATCTATTCTTAAAAGTGCAAACGGAAATCCTGAAAGCTGTGAAAGATTTACTTTTACATATAGCAATCCTCTTGACGGTCAGGGACATTTTATTCACACCTATAAATGTGACGGAAATCCTATCCCTACATTTGAGGGCGAGCCAAAACTCGTTGAAATCGGTAACGATATAAATGAATTTGCTCAGAATATCTGGGATAGTCTTAATCAGGATAATAAGGTTTCTCTTTTTGTAAGATTTATTGATACAAAAAGCGGAAAGTACGATACAGTTATTATCAATAAGAATAAATAAGGAGTGTTTACAATGGCAAAGGAACTTTTACTTAAATATGGTTGTAACCCTAATCAGAAGCCGTCAAAGATTTATATGAATGACGGCAGCGAATTGCCTATTGAAGTGCTTAATGGTAAGCCTGGCTACATAAATTTTCTTGATGCTTTTAACAGTTGGCAGTTAGTTAAAGAGTTAAAGGCTGCAACAGGTATGCCAAGTGCTGCTTCTTTCAAGCATGTAAGTCCTGCTGGTGCTGCAATAGGAACAGAATTGAGCGATGTTCTCAAAAAGATTTATTTTGTTGATGATATTGAACTTTCACCACTTGCAAACGCTTATGCAAAAGCAAGAGGTGCAGACAGAATGTCCTCTTACGGCGATTTTGTTGCACTTTCAGATGTATGCGATGTTCCTACTGCAAAGCTTATTGCAAGAGAGGTTTCAGACGGCGTTATTGCTCCTGGCTATGAAAAGGAAGCTCTTGATATTCTTCTTACAAAGCGTAAGGGCAACTATAATATAATTAAGATTAACCCTGACTATGTTCCAAATCCCGTTGAAACAAAGCAGGTTTACGGCGTTACCTTTGAGCAGGGCAGAAACGAACTTAAAATTGACGAGGCTCTTTTAAGTAATGTTATAACAGAGAATAAAAATATTCCGGACAACGCAAAAAAAGATTTGCTTATTTCTCTTATAACTCTTAAATATACTCAGTCAAACTCTGTATGCTATGTTAAGGACGGTCAGGCAATAGGCGTTGGTGCTGGTCAGCAGTCAAGAATTCATTGTACCCGTCTTGCAGGCAATAAGGCTGATATATGGTATCTTCGTCAGCATCCAAAGGTTTTGGGCTTGAAGTTCAAATCTGATATTCGCAGACCTGACAGAGATAATACTATTGATGTCTATATTTCTGATGATTATATGGATGTTCTTGCAGATGGTATATGGGAAAACTTCTTTGATGAAAAGCCAGAGCCTCTTTCAAGAGAGGAAAAGAAAGAATGGCTCAAAACATTAAAGGGTGTATCTCTTGGCTCTGACGCTTTCTTCCCGTTTGGCGATAATATAGAAAGAGCACACCGTAGCGGTGTTGAGTATATCGCTCAGCCAGGCGGTTCAATTCGTGACGATAATGTTATAGAAACCTGCAATAAATATAATATTGCGATGGCATTTACAGGAATAAGATTATTCCATCATTGATTTTATTGATTTTTTGCGGACAACAGAAAACTAAAAGGCTCTCTGTTGTTCGCTTTTTTATTTTTATGAGGTGATTTTATGAAAATTTTAATGGTTGGCGGTGGCGGAAGAGAACACGCTCTTATCCGTAAGCTTAAAGAAAGTAATAAGGTTGATGAGGTTATATGTGCACCAGGTAACGGCGGTATCAGCTTTGATGCAAAATGCTTTGATGTCAAGGCAACTGATATTGACGGCATAGTAGCTCTTGCAAAAGCAGAAAAGGTTGATTTGGTTTTTGTCGCTCCTGATGACCCTCTTGTACTCGGTATGGTTGACGCACTTGAAAAAGAGGGAATAAGAGCCTTCGGACCAAAAGCAAATGCTGCAATTATAGAGGGCAGTAAGGTTTTCTCAAAAAATCTTATGAAGAAGTATGGTATTCCTACTGCTGATTATGAGGTGTTTGATAATCCTGAAAAAGCACTTGAATATATTAAAAAGCAGAATAAGTATCCTACTGTTATAAAGGCAGACGGACTTGCACTCGGTAAGGGCGTTATTATTGCAGAAAATCAGCAGATGGCAGAAGATGCAGTCAATTCAATAATGAATGATAAGGTCTTTGGTGCATCAGGCAACAATATAGTTATCGAGGAATTCATAACAGGTCCTGAGGTATCTGTACTTTCATTTACGGATGGTAAGTGCGTAAAGCCTATGGTATCATCTATGGACCACAAAAGAGCCTTGGACGGTGACAAAGGTCTTAATACAGGCGGTATGGGAACAATAAGTCCTAACCCTTATTATACTGACGAGGTTGCAAAGGAATGTATGGAAAAAATATTCCTTCCGACTATCGAGGCTATGAACAAAGAGGGAAGAACCTTTAAAGGTTGTCTTTATTTCGGACTTATGATTACTAAGGACGGACCAAAGGTTATTGAGTATAACGCTCGTTTTGGCGACCCTGAAACTCAGGTTGTTTTGCCTCGTCTTGAAACACCATTGATTGATATAGTTGAGGCTATAATTGACGAAAAGCTTTCTGATGTTGATATAAAATGGAGTGACGATGCTTGTGCTTGTGTTGTTATGGCATCAGGCGGATATCCGCAGAGCTATAAAAAGGGTGTTGAAATAACAGGTCTGGATAAAGACGGTCAGCTTGACGGTGCAGTTATCTATCACGCTGGCAGTGCGATAAAGGACGGCAAGCTTGTTACAAACGGTGGCAGAGTGCTTGGCGTAACTGCAAAGGGCGAAAATCTTAAATCAGCACTTGAAAAGGCTTATAAGGCAGTTAAAGCTATAAACTTTGAAAATGCACATTACAGAACTGATATCGGTAATAAAT
>JAILBY010000088.1 GCA_024680655.1 Clostridiales bacterium
GTCAATATCGGCGTTGTCTTTGCTTGTATTGATTTTTACAGACACAAAGGATTATAGCAGAGAAAAAACAAATATATCTGAGCCTTCGTCTGTTTTCGAGCCTTCAACTTCTGTTCCAGCTTCAAATGAAAGCAATAACAATGAGGAAGAAACGGCTGAAAAAAAGAACATTTTTTCAAAACTGACTAAAAATGATGCTTCAACACAAGAAGAAACAACAGCCGCAGAGAAAAATTCCTCACTTGTTACCTTTAATGATATAAACAGAGTGGAAGTGCCAAGAAAATATGCAACGGACGCTATAATTGCACAGCATGTTTTTCAGGGCGAATTGCAAAGCTACCATTTTTCTTATCCGACTGAAAAAGAAATGCTTGAATTTGCAGAATATCTTTATAAGACGGTTTATGTTTTTATTGATGATATTGATTTCAATGCAAACGATGCAGTCTATAACGAGGAATATTACAAAGAGAGTCTTTATATCGAGGATTTCTTAAAAAACACCGTACCACAGATTGTAAAGAGTGATATGACGCAGATAGATGCTGCTACTGCTATTCACGATTGGATTATTGCAAACTATTCTTATGATTACTCTTTGCAGATACGCTCTGTAAAGGATTTTCTTAAACAAAAAACAGGTGTTTGTCAGGCATACACAAATCTTTATATGATAATGTGCCGTTATGTCGGTATAGATTGCTCGGTAGTGCGTGGAAGTGCAGTTAATAACGGAGTTACAGAAACACATTCCTGGAATAAGCTTATTATTGACGGCAAGGAATACTATACCGATATTACTTGGAACGATTGTCTTAATAGAAAAGCTTATTTTATGATGAGTGAAAGCGAGATAAGTGCCGACCATACACCAAAAGAATACTGCTCTAACGGTATATATTCAAAACTTAATTTTGATTATTATTATTGATGATTTCTTAAAAAGACAAGCTTTTGCTTGTCTTTTTTTATAAAATAATGTAAAAATAAACTAAAAAATGTTGAAATTTTTATAAAAATATGATAAAATACAAAAAAGACTATTGAGTTAGGAGTGTTTTTGTTGATTTTATATGATAAGGAAAAATGTATAGGCTGTAACGCTTGCGTAAGAGTTTGCCCGGCGGAAGAGGCAAATTATATTATCCGTAATCCTGACGGTACAACCTCAATCGTTATTGATGAAAAATGCTGTATAAAATGTGGTGAATGTATGAGAGCATGTACTCACGGTGCCCGTACCTTTGAAGATGATACAGATTTATTCTTCAAGGATTTGAAGTCAGGGGTTCCTTTGGCAGTTATTGTTGCACCTGCGGTAAGAATTGCTTATGGAAGTCAATGGCGTCAGGTTTTGCAGTATCTTCGCAATAAAGGTGTTAAATATATTCTTGATGTGTCTCTTGGTGCTGATATTTGTACTTGGGCTCATCTTGAATTGCTCAAACGCAACCCGGGAGCAAAAGTTATCTCTCAGCCTTGTGCAGCAATAGTAAACTACATAGAAAAATACAGACCTGAGGTTTTAGGTAATCTTTCGCCCGTAAATAGCCCTATGATGTGTACTGCAATTTATGCCAAAAAATATCTTGGACTTAATTGCAAGATTGCTGCTTTATCTCCTTGCGTTGCGAAGAAAGATGAATTTATAAGAACAAACAATACTATTGCGTATAATGTTACATTTGAGCGTCTTGGAGAAAAATTAAATCAGGAAAATGTAAATCTCACTCAAATCAGAGTTACAAATACTGATATAGATAGCTTTGATTTTGATTTTGGGCAGGGGTTTGTTGGTTCAATTTATCCTCGTCCTGGTGGACTTAAAGATAATTTGATTTTGCATAACAAAAAGCTTAATGTTATCAACTCGGAATCAGTTGACAGAGTTTATGCAGATATTGACAGATATTCAAAAGTGCCAAAAAGCAATTTGCCTGATGTATTTGATGTTCTTTCTTGTCCGTTTGGTTGCAATAGCGGACCGGCAGTAGGCAAGGAATATGATATTTTCGCGATGTCCTCCGTTATGAACAGCGTTGAGCATTATCAGAGAATAAGAAGAAAGAAAAATATGGATAAGCGACATCATGGCTCACTTATAAGAGATGATAAGCAATTTGCAGAATTTTCAAAAAAATTAAAGCTTGAAGATTTCTTCTGCACTTACCATTCTCAGAATGTCAGAGCAAACGATCCGGAAGAAAGCAGAATTCAGGAAGTTTTCAAGAAAATGGGCAAACTTACAAAGGACGACCAGACTCTTGACTGCCACGCTTGCGGTTACAAAACTTGCAGAAGTATGGCGATTGCGATTTGTAAGGGCGTTAATGCAGTTGAAAACTGTATGCATTATTCAAAAATCAAGTCTATTGAGCAGGAAAAGGCTTTGCAACAGCTCAATAATGATATTATCAGAGTTACAACTGATTTGCAGACAGCGATTGACCGCTTGATTACAAATGTTGAAAATGTTAAAGAGGGTGTTGATACTATTGACTCTCTCAATAACACAAGTAATGATAATATGCTCCAGGTTGATGCTTCAATCGGCACAATGAAAGAGCTGAGCGATGATATTACTTCGGCTATGGACTCAATCAACACAAGTGTTGAGGGCTATGCAAAAATGACTGATGATATAGAAAATATTGCCCAGCAGATAAATATACTTGCTAGCCATGCAAGTATTGAGTCTGCTCGTGCAGGTGAATTCGGCAAAGGTTTTGCGGTTGTTGCAGAGGAAGTTCGTTCTCTTGCAGGTCATTCAAAGCAGTCTGTTTCGGAAGCGGAGAGCAATAACTCTATTGTTCATACAGATATAAGTAATGTTAATAAGATTGTAAGGACTATTCACGGCTCAGTTGAGGCACTTCTTACAATGACTAAAACACTCGGCTCTAATATTGATAAAACTCTTAATGCAGGCCGCTCGATTAAAGAGGCTATGGCAGATATTGCGAACATTTCTGACGAACTCGGAAATCTTGTTTTGCAGACAAATGCAATGCTTGCACAG
>JAILBY010000021.1 GCA_024680655.1 Clostridiales bacterium
TGTTTTCAATGAAATAATAATGATTGAAAACGAGCTTGACGAGGTAAACAGCCAGATTGAGAAAAACGGCGACAATATAGATGAACTTATTGAAAAACAAGCGAGTCTTCAAGATAAATTTGAAAGGCTCGGCGGTCTTACATATAAGAGCAGAGTGCGTTCAGCGATTATAGGACTTGGCTTTGAGGAAAAGGATTTTGACTTGACCTGCGATAAGCTAAGCGGTGGTCAGCACTCAAAAATAAGCCTTGCAAAGCTTCTTTTGTCAGGCTCTAATTTTTTGTTGCTTGATGAGCCTACAAACCACTTGGATATTAAAAGCGTTGAATGGCTTGAAGATTTTTTGAATGGCTTTAATGGTACTGTTATGATTATTTCTCACGACAGATATTTTCTTGATAAGGTTACCACTAAAACTATGGAAATTGAAAACGGCAGAATTACTCTGACAAAGGGGAATTATTCACATTTCCTTGAACAGAAAAAGATAAATGCAGAAATAGAACGCAGGCATTACGAAAATACTATGCAGGAAGTTGAACGCATAGAGGGGATTATTGCACAGCAACGCCAATGGAACAAAGAAAGAAATATCAGAACGGCGAACAGCAAGCAAAAACAGATAGACAGAATGTTGCAGGGTGTGGTTGTGCCTGATAAGGAGCTTGAAAAGCTTGATTTTGAATTTGAACTTGAAAGCGTATCGTCAAATGATGTGCTTATGGTATCAGGTCTTTCAAAAGCCTTTGACGGAAAAACGCTTTTTAATGATGTTGATTTACATATAACAAGAGGCGAAAAAGTGTTTTTGCTCGGTGACAACGGAACGGGTAAAACTACAATGCTGAAAATCCTTATGGGTAAGATTCAGGCAGATGCTGGGGAATTTGATTTTGGTGCAAGTGTTAAGGTGGGCTATTTTGACCAGACACTTGCGGGGCTTGATTTGACGAAAACTGTTCTTGAAGATGTGTGGGACGCTTACCCTAAAATGACAACAACACAGGTGCGTAATGCACTTGCAGGCTTCCTTTTTAAAAATGATGATGTTAATAAGAAAATCAGTAATCTCAGCGGTGGTGAGCGGGCAAGAGTTGCTTTGCTCAAACTTATGCTTTCGGGTGCAAACTTCCTTTTGCTTGACGAGCCGACCAATCATCTTGATATTGCATCAAGGCAGGCTCTTGAAAACGCTTTTTCTGGCTATGACGGTACTGTATTTGCAGTATCTCACGACAGATATTTCATAAACAAGCTTGCAACCCGTATTATTAAGCTTAATTCAAATGGTTGCCAAAGCTATAACGGTAATTATGATTATTATATTGAAAAAAGCAGAAATAACGCTCAGCCGACACAAGAAACCGTAATCAAAAAGGAAAAGGTCAATGATTACAAATTGCAGAAAGAAATTGAGAGCCGTAAGCGTAAGCTTGCAACTCTCATTTCAAAATGTGAAAAAAGGATTGAGAAAATAGGCGAAGAAACTGAAAAAGTAAATGCGGAAATATCATCGCCTGAAATATCATCTGATTATAATAAAATTATGGAGCTTACTCAAAAGCTTGAAATTTTGAAAAAAGAAGAAGATGAAATGATGGTAAAGTGGGAAGAGGCTCAGCAAGAGCTTGAAAAGCTTGAAAATAATTGAGTGCTTTTAAAGTATTTTTGCAAAGAAGTCCTCAGAGCTTTTGCCGTACGCTCGGTTAAATCTTCCTAAATTAAAGAGCCATTGTGTGCCCTCTTGCAAGTGGTTTTGTGTTTGAGCACAGGTTAGGGATGCTTTAAAGCCAAGCTTTTCTATTACCTGATTTGTTGCCTGACAATGTTCTCCATAAGGGTAAGCGATAACTATCGGTTCGTTTCCCGTATGCTCTTTTATTGTGTCCTGCAATTTTTTGAGGTCGTCTGTCAGTTTTTCTTTGTAAATATCAACATTTTCGCCTTTGATTATATTACAGCCCTTTCGTCCGCCGTCATTCTTGTGCATATCGTAAGTGTGGTTGCCGATTTCAACACGAGGATTTTTTGAGATTTCTTCAATCTGCTCCCAAGTCAGATGTGAATATTTCAGATTATGGTCGGCGGTCTTGGTGAATTTGTCTGTTGCAGAGCCTATTATTGAAACGACTGCACACAAATCATATTTTTCAAGCAGAGGAATTACATATTCCTTGAAGCTTTCTTGACCATCGTCAAAGGTTATTATTATAGGCTTTTCGGGCAGATTTTTTTCGCCGTTTGCAAAGGCTACTAAGTCGGCTATTGATATTGCGTTATAGCCTTTTTCTTTTATGTATTTAAAGTCACTTTCCAAAACGGAAAGAGGTAAAACATATTCACTTGCGAGATTTTCGTTTTTTATAATCTGATGATACATAATTATAGGCAAATTATCGCCCAAAGAGGCATAGCAGGGAATTTTTATATCCTTGCAGGCATAAAAGATAGTACAAATTAAAAGAATAACTGCCAACGATAAGGCAATTATTCTTTTTTTTATTTTTATAATCATAAAACCACTTCCATAGAAAAAGCTTTATAAAAATATATTTTTATTTTTTTTACTATATGCCGAATTTATT
>JAILBY010000066.1 GCA_024680655.1 Clostridiales bacterium
GGTATAGAGTCGCTTGAATTTATATCAAGAACAGGCTCCGACTCCTTTGCTCCCATATACCAGTTAAGTGCTTCATCATACTGCTTTTTTTCAAAGAAATGATTGCCGAGTTCAACGCATATTTCAGCAGTAGGGCAAGAGCTATTGACTTTCAGACAGCAGGTCATAAATTCCTCTGTTCTGCCCTCAATTCTGTAAATCCTTGCAAGCACGCAGAAAATCTTTTCAAGCATATCTTCATCCTCGCAATAGCAATCCTTTGCCCACTCAAAAGCCTCTCTGCTCTCTTTGAAATTTTCCTCGTCTCCGCAGATAAATAGTTCTTTTGCGTACATATCAACAAGCTTTTTCGACAACAAACCGTCACGCTCAAATGCCTTTTTCAAGGTTTTGAAATCACGCTGAGAATGGTCGCCGTGAGCAATATGCTGAATTTCAATATCGCTTGTAAAGACTATCGGTTCAAGCCTTATAGTTTCGTGTATAGGGTCAACCCAAGTAAGAGTGCGTATTCTCTTATATAATTTAGGTCTTAATTCTTTTTCAAAATTATAAACTGTATTGACTTCCATACGGTTTACATATGTCATATTGACAACCTCAACATCATCAATAAGAGCTTTTTTGAGATTTTCAAAGCGTCTGATATTTTCCTCGTCAAGCTTTTCGTCTGCATCAGCAGTATATACATAGTCCATACTTGCCTTTGAAAACGCAAAATTTCTCGCCTTACTGAAATCGTCAACCCATTCAAAATCAAAAATTTTATCTGTATATTCCTTTGCGATTTCCTTTGTTCTATCCGTTGAGCCCGTATCAACTATTATGATTTCATCAGCAATAGTTTTGAGTGAATCAAGGCATTGTGCAAGGCAGTTTTCTTCATTTTTGACTATCATACAAACGCTTATGGTTGCCATAGTATCACCTCTGAAAAGAATTTATTTTATAAAATCTTCAACGCAAGAAATTTTAAGCTTATCAAACTGTTTAAGGAATTCATAAAGCTTTTTAGCGATTATTTTATTTCCGCCCTCAACATCGCTCTCAATATTAAGAGGCATAATCGGATCGTGAACGCTAAGGCGAAGCAAGAACCAGCCATCACCGTCGCCCTTGCCAAAAGAAACACGAATACCCTCGTGGTTATCATCGGCAACATTCCAGCCCTCTTGATTTTCTGCATATTCAAAAAGCTTTTTGATAACATTATTGCCGTACTCTGCAAAATCTTCTGTAAGTATATTCATACGAAGCTCTTTGCTTTCAACTGGCTGTTTAAGCTTTTCAATAAGGCTTTCAAGAGTTTTGCCCTCTTTGCCCATATTAGCCATTTTTATTATTATCTTTGTTATAAGATAACTGCCATCGTCAAGGAAATAGTTTTCCTTCAAAGCTGCGTGACCAGATGTTTCAATAGCAAGAGGTGAATTGATACCCTCTTTATTAAGACGGATAGATTCATTTATAACATTCTTATAGCCTCGTTTAAATCTCAAATGCTTACCGCCGAGTTCTTCTTCAATAAAGGTTTTAAGTCCGCTTGAAGTTACGCTGTCTGTAACAATAGTTCCGCCCTCGTTGCCTTCAAGTGCAATAGCGGCTGCAAGAGCAACAAGCTTATTTCTGTTGATTTCATTACCGCTTTTATCAACGCAACCTGCTCTGTCAACATCAGTATCAAAAATAACGCCCAAATCAGCCTTATTATTAACTGTTGCTTTGCAGATAAAGTCCATAGCAACTGCATTTTCAGGGTTAGGAATATGGTTAGGGAACATTCCGTCAGGCTCTAAAAACTGACTGCCCTTAATATCTGCACCAAGCGGTTTAAGTACCTTTTCAGCATAAAATCCGCCTGCACCATTACCAGCGTCAACTATGATATGATAATTTTTAAGTGGCTTTTCATAGTCCTCTGCATTTACGCCCTTTTTAATCATTTCACAAAGGTCGTTTGCATAGTCTGCCATAAAATTATATTCCTTTATAGAACCTTTTGCACTTGCTTCAACAAATCTGCCGTCCTGTGCATTTTGAAGAACAGCCTCTATATCACTGCCTTCAAGTCCACCACCTCTTGTGAAAAATTTAAGTCCGTTTTTATTGAATGGGTGATGGCTTGCAGTAATCTGAACTGCACCGTCACATTCAAGCTTTACGGTAGTCATAAACATAGCAGGAGTTGAGCTTAATGAACAGTCAATAACATCAATGCCACTGTCACAAAGAGCCTTGATAACAACGCCTTTAATTCTCTCGGCAGAAATTCTTGAATCGTGACCGACAGAAACAGTAAGCTTTTCTTTTTTTGTTGCCTCTTTAAGCCACAAAGCAAAGCCCTTTGCCATTTTTTCTATTGCTTCATTTGTGAGGTCGATTTCTTCACCAGCAACACCATCAGCCGCAACACCTCTTATATCAGTACCACTTTTAAAATGTTTCCAGTATTTATCAAGCATAATTTATTCTCCTTTTTTATCTTCTTTAACTGTTTCTATAAGGAAATTATATAAAGGCACAAGTTCTTTGTAGCCTTT
>JAILBY010000139.1 GCA_024680655.1 Clostridiales bacterium
GGCGAAGCTAAGTAACATAACGCCTGAGGTAATACAGGTATAGAATATCAGGAGGTAAAATATGGCATCTGAAAACAGAACAATAGTAGATAGTGTAGAAGCACTTGAAGCTACCCTTGAAAGGGTAAGAGAAGCACAAAAGGTATTTGCTTCTTACACGCAGGAGCAGGTTGACAGCATTTTCAAGGCAGCAGCCGTTGCTGTGAACAAAGCTCGTATTCCTCTTGCTAAAATGGCAGTTGAGGAAACAGGTATGGGCGTAGTTGAAGATAAGGTTATCAAGAATAACTACGCTGCCGAATATATATACAATGCTTACAAAAACACAAAGACTTGTGGCGTTATAGAAGAGGACAAATCCTGCGGTATAAAGAAAGTGGCAGAGCCTATTGGTGTTATCGCTGCGGTAATACCTACCACTAACCCTACATCTACTGCGATATTTAAAACACTTATAGCTCTCAAAACAAGAAATGCAATAATTATTTCTCCGCATCCTCGTGCAAAAGCTTCCACTATTGCTGCTGCTAAGATAGTTCTTGATGCGGCAGTGAAAGCAGGAGCACCTAAGGGCATAATCGAGTGGATAGATGTTCCAAGCCTCGATATGACAAATCTTCTTATGAAAGAAGCAGACATAATCCTTGCAACAGGCGGTCCAGGAATGGTAAAGGCTGCATATTCAAGTGGTAAGCCCGCTCTTGGTGTAGGTGCAGGTAATACTCCTGCTATAATCGACGATACTGCGGACATTACACTTGCAGTAAGCTCCATTATTCACTCAAAGACATTCGATAATGGTATGATATGTGCTTCTGAGCAGTCTGTTATTGTTCACAAGGATATTTATGAGGATGTTAAGAAAGAGTTTGCTTATAGAGGTTGCTATTTCTTAAAGTCAGATGAAATAGAAAAGGTAAGAAAGACTATCCTTATAAATGGTGCTCTCAATGCAAAGATAGTTGGTCAAAGTGCTTACAAGATAGCACAGCTTTCAGGTGTGGAAGTACCTATTGGTTCTAAAATTCTTATCGGTGAAGTAGAAAGCGTTGAGTTGAGTGAAGAGTTTGCACACGAAAAACTCTCACCCGTACTTGCAATGTATAAGGCAAATGATATTCAAGACGCTTTTTCAAAAGCCGAACATCTGGTTGCTGACGGTGGTTATGGCCATACATCATCTATCTATCTTGACATAACTACTGGTCAGGAAAAGCTTAAAGAGTTCAGCAACCGTATGAAGACCTGCCGTATACTTGTAAATACTCCATCTTCACACGGCGGGATTGGTGACCTTTATAACTTCAAACTTTCGCCATCACTTACACTTGGCTGCGGCTCGTGGGGTGGCAACTCGGTAAGTGAGAATGTTGGCGTAAAGCATCTTATAAACATCAAAACAGTAGCTGAAAGAAGGGAAAATATGTTGTGGTTCAGAGCACCTGAGAAGGTATATATAAAGAAAGGCTGTCTGCCTTTTGCATTGGACGAACTGAAAAATGTAATGGGTAAGAAGAGAGCATTTATTGTTACCGACAGTTTCCTTTACAATAACGGCTACACAAAGCCTATCACAGATAAACTTGACGAAATGGGTATCGTTCACGAGACATTCTCTGATGTTGCTCCTGACCCAACACTTGCTTGTGCAAAAGCTGGTGCTGAACTTATGCGTTCTTTCAAGCCTGATTGTATCATCGCACTTGGCGGTGGCTCTGCGATGGACGCTGGTAAGATAATGTGGGTTCTTTATGAGCATCCTGAGGCTGACTTTATGGATATGGCTATGCGTTTTATAGATATCAGAAAGAGAGTATACACATTCCCTAAAATGGGCGAAAAGGCATATTTTATTGCTATCCCTACTTCTGCAGGTACAGGCTCAGAGGTAACACCTTTTGCAGTTATCACAGATGAGCAGTCTGGCGTTAAATATCCTCTTGCTGACTATCAGCTTTTACCAAATATGGCTATCGTTGATACAGACTATCATATGAGTGCTCCTAAGGGACTTACAGCCGCTTCGGGTATTGACGCTGTATCACATGCACTTGAAGCTATCGCTTCGGTAATGGCTACAGACTATACAGACGGTTTGGCAATAAAAGCACTCCAAACAATATTTGAATATCTTCCTCGTGCATACGATAACGGACAAAACGATGTTGAAGCCCGTGAAAAAATGGCTAATGCCGCTACAATGGCAGGTATGGCATTTGCAAATGCATTCCTCGGTGTATGTCACTCAATGGCTCACAAATTAGGTGCTTTCCATCACATTCCTCACGGCATAGCTAATGCTCTTATGCTTGAAGAGGTACTTAGATTTAACGCAGAAGAAGCTCCTGCTAAGATGGGTACATTCTCACAGTATGATCACCCTCACACACTTGCTCGTTACGCAATGGTGGCTGATGAATTAAAGCTTGGCGGAAATACAGATGAGGAAAAACTCCAGAATCTTATTAACGCAATAAATGAATTGAAAGCAAAAGTCGGTATCAAGCCTGCTATCAAGGATTATGTTGCAGATGAAGCAGATTTCCTTGCCCGCCTTGACGATATGGTAGAACAGGCATTTGATGACCAGTGCACAGGTGCTAACCCTCGTTATCCTCTTATGAGCGAGATAAAGCAGATGTACTTGAACGCTTACTATGGTGAAAAACACTTTACAGAAGAAAAGAAGCCGAGTGTTGCTGATATTTCAACCGTAAAAGAAGAAAAGAAAAACACCAAGAAAGTAAATCACAAGACAAAAAGCACTGCAAAAGTAAATTAAGGAGGTAGCCGTTATGAATCTTGACAGAATTATCGCAGTAAGAAATAACAAGACCGTTTATCGTGACGGCGACAAAGCTCTCAAAGTTTTCGATAAGAGCTATTCAAAAGCCGATGTACTCAACGAAGCACTTAATCAAGCTCGTGTTGAGGCTACAAATCTGAATATTCCCAAAATACTTGAAGTTACAATGACCGAAGGTAAGTGGACTATTGTTTCCGAATATATAAAAGGAAAGACACTTGCACAGCTTATTTCAGAAGAACCCGAAAAGAAGGGTGAATATCTCGAAATGTTCGTTGACTTACAGCTTTCTATGCACGAAAAGACCTGTGCAGGACTTAATAAACTCAAAGACAAAATGAACCGCAAGATAAGTGAAACAGACCTTTCTGCTACTGTTCGATATGACTTGCACACACGCCTTGAAGGTATGCCAAAGCACAATAAATTGTGTCACGGCGACTTCAACCCTTCAAACATAATCGTTACAGACGATGGAACTCCTTATATCCTTGATTGGTCACATGCAACGCAGGGCAATGCTTCCGCAGATGCTGCAAGAACATACCTTCTTTTCTGGCTTGCGGGAGATATTGACGGTGCCAAGAGATATTTAGAACTGTTTTGTGAAAAGAGCAATACAGCAAAACAGTATGTCCAGAAGTGGATGCCTATCGTTGCCGCTTCGCAGACAGTAAAGGGCAACGAAAAAGAAAAAGAATTTCTCCACACTTGGATTGATGTTGTGGACTACGAATAAGGAGGATGACAATATGAAAGTAACTGTATGTATCGGTTCTTCTTGCCATATTAAAGGTTCACGGCAGGTGGTAGAACAGCTCCAATACCTTATAAATAAAAATGAATTAGGAGATAAAGTGGAGCTTGCAGGCACTTTTTGTATGGGTAAATGCCAGCAGGGCGTCTGTGTTACCGTTGACGATAAGTTTTTTTCAGTAACTCCTGAAAAAGTAAAAGATTTTTTTGAAGAAAATATAAGTTCAAAGGTGAAGTGATATGATCGTTCAGATATGCGTGGGTTCTTCCTGTCACCTGAAAGGCTCGGAAAAGATAGTTGAACTTTTTGAAAAGGCAATAAGGGAGAATAGTCTTGAAAATGAAATAACTCTTGCAGGGAACTTTTGTACTGGCAAATGTAACCGTGTGGGCGTTACCATTTCAGTAGACGATGAAGTCTATACAGGTATCACCCCTGAAAAATTCAGCGGATTTTTCCAAGACAAAATACTGAATGTACTGAAATAGGAAAGGGAGAGGTAAATGGAGTGTCTTACACTTAAAAAATCCAACTGCAAAAATTGCTATAAGTGCATCCGCCATTGTCCTGTAAAATCTATCCGTTTTTCAGGCAATCAGGCGTATATTATAGGCAACGAGTGTGTTATGTGCGGTCAATGCTTTGTAGTTTGTCCTCAGAATGCCAAACAGATAGTTGATGAGACAGAAAAGGTAAAGGTGCTCCTCCAGAGCGGCGATCCTGTGGTCGTAAGTCTCGCACCTTCCTTTATTGCCAACTATGATGGTATCGGAATAAACGCAATGAGAGACGCTATAAAAAAATTAGGATTTTATGATGTAGAAGAAACTGCAATTGGAGCTACTATCATAAAACGAGAATATGACCGTATATGCCGTGAGGAAGACCGTGACATAATAATAACTTCTTGCTGTCACTCAGTTAATCTTCTTATACAAAAACACTTCCCAAAACTTCTCCCATATCTTGCAGATGTACTTTCGCCTATGCAGGCACACTGTAAAAACATAAAAGAACGAATACATAACGCAAAGACTGTATTTATAGGTCCATGTGTTGCAAAAAAAGACGAAGCCGAGCATTATGAGGGCTTTGTTGATGCGGTGCTTACCTTTGATGAGTTGACTAATTGGCTCAAAGCGGAAAATATCGTCCCCGAGCAAAAAATGGACAGAGATGAAAACAGCAAGGCAAGATTTTTTCCGACCACGGGAGGTATACTCAAAACTATGGAACTGAATATTCCAAAGTTTAACTATATAGCCGTGGACGGTATGGAAAACTGTATCGCTTCTCTTAAAGACATCGAAAACGGTGGTCTGCATAACTGCTTTATTGAGATGTCTGCTTGTATCGGAAGCTGTGTAGGTGGTCCTGTTATGGAAAAATTCCATCGTTCACCAATAAAAGACCATGTTTCCGTTGCAAATTATGCAGGGAGCAAGGATTTTCAGGTGGAACAGCCTGCAAGTAGTCAGCTTCGCAAGCCATTCGAGATAATAACGCAAAAATCGCTTGAACCAAGCGAAATAGAAATACGAGAAACACTTCATCAGATGGGTAAGACAAAGCCCTCTGATGAGCTTAACTGTGGCTCTTGTGGTTATAATACCTGTCGTGAAAAGGCGATAGCTATTTTGCAAGGCAAGGCGGAAATATCTATGTGCCTGCCTTTCCTTAAAGATAAAGCCGAGAACTTGTCAGATATAATCTCACGCAATACGCCAAACGGAATTATTGTACTGAATGAAAAACTTGAAGTACAGCAGATAAACAAAGCTGCATTGAAAATAATGAATCTTCGTACCCCTTCCGATATACTTGGAGACCAGGTGGTAAGGATATTAGATCCTAAGGATTTTTTAACTGTGCTTTCAAAAGGCTTTGCACTTCACGGCAAGCGTGAGTACTTGGCGGAGTATGAGAAATATGTTGAAAAGACGATAATCTACGACAAGGAGTACAAGCTTATTGTGGGCATACTTCGTGATGTTACCGAGGAAGAGACTCAACGCAAGAAGAAGGAAAGCATAAGTCGTCAGACTATTGAGATAGCTGACAATGTTGTGGACAAGCAGATGAGAATAGTTCAGGAGATAGCTTCGCTTTTGGGTGAAACTGCTGCTGAGACCAAGATTGCTCTCACCAAGTTGAAGGAGTCGATAGGCAATGAATAATCTGTGTGCCGATATAGGCTACAAGAGTATCAATCACTTTGGAGAACAGCTTTGTGGCGACCATGTGGATATTATAGAACAGAATGAGAACTCAACTGTGATAGTGCTTGCAGACGGACTTGGAAGCGGTGTCAAGGCGAGTATCTTATCCACGCTCACTTCTAAAATAATCTCTACTATGATGGCGGAGGGATTGAAACTTGAAGACTGTGTTTCTACTATTGCCGCAACGCTTCCTATCTGCTCGGTAAGAGGAGTGGCTTATTCCACTTTTACAATATTGCATTTTATAGATAACGAAACTGTCGATATAATACAGTACGATAACCCTGATGTAATATTTTTGCGTGATAGCGAGGTATATGATTATCCAAAGCAGGAACTTAATATTGACAGTAAAAAGGTACTCAAATCCACGATAAAACTGCGTGAAAACGATATACTTGTTGCAATGAGTGACGGATGTCCGCATGCAGGTATAGGTATCGCTTTTAACTTCGGCTGGAAGTGGGAAGATATAGCAGAATTTATGAGGAGTTTATCTTTGTCATGACATACCGCTAAAGCTCTTGCTACTATGCTTGTGGATGAATCTGACAAAGAGTATGGTCATCAACCAGGTGACGATGCCACTGCTTGCGTTATAAAGATACGCAAGCGTGAGCCTGTCAATATACTCTTTGGACCTCCGCGAAACCGTGACGACTGTGACAGAATGATGTCACTCTTTTTCTCAAAGGAGGGAAAGCACATAGTCTGTGGCGGTACTACTTCTTCTATTGCCGCAGCATATTTAGGAAAAACCGTAAAGGCAAGCTTGTCTTTTGAACGGGGAGATGTTCCTCCTATTGCGGAAATAGAGGGCGTAGATTTAGTAACAGAGGGCGTTATTACTATAAATAAGGTAATTGAGTACGCAAAAGATGTGCTTGATAAAAATGAATTCTATGAGAAATGGACTTTAAAAAAGGACGGTGCTTCGCTTATATGTCAGCTTCTTTTTGAAGAAGCTACCGATATAAATTTTTATGTAGGTAGAGCCGTTAACCCTGCACATCAAAATCCTGAATTGCCTATCACTTTCAATATAAAAATGAATCTGGTAGAAGAACTTTCATCGTGCCTCAAACAAATGGGGAAACGCATAAAAGTAAGTTATTTTTGAGAGGAGATACTATGCATAAGTTTGATACTAAAGTACAGCATTTGAAATACAAAGTCCTCCGTGAAGTCGCAAGGCTTGCGTGGAGTGACCAGCTTCTTGAAAATGTTCTTGATATACCAAAGATGATAGTCCCAGGTAAAACCCCTACTATGCGCTGCTGTGTCTATAAGGAAAGAGCAATACTCGGCGAACGAGTAAAGCTTGCGATGGGCGGAAACAAGGAAAATTCCAACATCATTGAAGTAATAGAAACTGCCTGCGACGAATGCCCTATGGGTGGTTACGAGGTGACTAATGCCTGCCGTGGCTGTCTTGCTCACAGGTGCGAAGATGCCTGCAATTTTGGTGCAATTTCCTTTGACGCTGACCATGTGGCACATATTGACAAGTCAAAATGTCGTGAGTGTGGAGCTTGTGCAAAAGTCTGCCCGTATACTGCTATTATTAGCAGAAAGCGTCCTTGTGAGAATGCTTGCAAGATAAAGGCTATCCATATGAACGAGAGTAAGGCTGCCGCCATAGACAACGATAAATGTATTTCCTGCGGTGCTTGTGTTTATCAGTGCCCATTCGGTGCAATTATGGATAAGTCCTATATGCTGGATGTGATAGACTTTATAAGAAAGAGCGAACAGAACAAAAAGTATAAAGTTTACGCTGTTGTGGCACCTTCAATATCAAGCCAGTTTAATTATGCAAAACTTGGACAGGTAGTTACAGGACTTAAACATCTGGGCTTCCATACAGTTGTTGAAGCTGCTCTTGGTGCTGATATGGTGGCTGATGCAGAGAGCCGTGAACTTGTGGAAAAAGGCTTCCTTACAAGCTCTTGTTGTCCTGGATTTGTAAGTTACATCGAGAAAAACCATCCCGACTTGGTGCCGCTTATTTCACATAATCTTTCTCCTATGGCGGCGATAGGTAAGTATCTGAAAGAGCATGAACAAGGCTGTAAAGTGGTATTTATCGGCCCGTGTACTGCAAAAAAAGCAGAAGTTCAGAAAGAAACGGTCAAGCCATATGTGGATGTTGCTATGACATTTGAAGAATTGCAGGCACTGTTTGATTCCAAGGATATAGATATAACAACACTTCCAGAAAGCGTTTTAGACAATGCTTCCTATTTCGGAAGGATATTTGCGAGGGTAGGAGGTCTTGCGGACGCTGTGGCACAGGCTCTCAAAGAGCATAATGAAACAGATTTTGAACTTAAAGCCGTTTCATGTGATGGAATAGTTCAGTGTAAAGCGGCTCTTATCAAAAAGAGCAAAAACCTCAGCGATTTCAACTTTATAGAGGGTATGGCGTGTATTGGTGGATGTATCGGTGGTGCAGGCTGTCTTACCCACGGTGAGAAGAACAAAGCAGAGGTTGATAAATATGGCAGTGAGGCACTTGAAAAGACTATCAGCGATGCCATATCAGTACTTAAATAATGATAATTTCTATCTTTAAATGTGGTTTGGAATTAAAATAAAGACGATAAATTGGAAAACTGAAATCATTAAATCTTTCAAAAAACACCTTGCTTTAATAAAAAAGTAAGGTGTTTTTTGGGGGCTCAAAGTACTAATGCCAACAGTGTTATGACTTGCGTTGAGTAAGTCAGTTTCTTGTTGCGTTAATAAACATTATGTGGTATAATATAATAAATTTTTTAAAGATATAGGAGATGCGTATAAAGTGTATAAAAAGAAAAATAGTAAGAGATATTTAAGCTTGTTTTTAAGCTGTATTATGGTCTTACCAACATTGTTATTCTGCTTGATGTCAGCAGGTGCGTATGATAATAATACCTTTACTGTTGACGGCTTAAAATACAGAATAATATCAATAGGTGACTCTAATACATTAGGTGACTCAAACACAGTGGGAGAATCAAATACTGTCGGTGAGTCAAACACAATAGGTGAATCTGCTACAATAGGCAAATCAAACACATTAGGCAAGTCTGAAACAATAGGTTCATCTGCTTTGTTAAATGGTGAAAATACTGTTGAGTTAATCGGCGGAATAACTGTCGGCGAAGAACTTATCGTACCTGAAAAGGTTGTATATAACGGTATTGAATTTACAGTAGTTGGTATAGGGAAAAGGGCATTTGCAAATAATAGGTCTATTAACACAGTAATAATCTCTGCGAGTGTTCAATATATTGATAGCAGTGCATTTTCTGAATGTTCATCATTAAAAACTGTAACTTTTGAAAAGGGAAGTCAGCTTAAAAAGATTGCAGCTGGTTGTTTTTATAATGCAGCAATTACATCAATAGAAATTCCTTCGACTGTAAGGGAAATAGAAGATTTTACTTTTGAAAATTGCGTTAGTTTGGAAACTGTAATTTTTGAAAAAGAAAGTCAAATTAATCGTATAGGGTATCATAGCTTTTATAATACAGCAATTGAAACAATA
>JAILBY010000187.1 GCA_024680655.1 Clostridiales bacterium
GACGCACGGGAACATATTTCTTGACGCGGGAAAATACAAGGTTTACGCCATAACTAGCTTTCTTGGCGTGATTCCAATTGTTCACACCACGGGCTTTGCGGAAATTGAAATTCACGAAGGGCAGACAAAGTTCCTTTACGCAAGCGGCTTGTTTTTAAGCGAGTGAGTTATTTTGAAAAAAAATCGCGTTTTAATTTTTAAAGCGCAACTTTAATGACAGTTACGTGGAATGAGAGTATAATTCAATTAAGGTTTAAGGCGAGATATAACTGCGGATACGGCTTTTATATCATCCTCGCTAAGCGAGTTTAAATCTTTAATAAGCTTTAAGACTGGCTTTTTAATTTCTCTAGGAACGGAGGATTCAGAACTTGAAACTAAGTATTCAACTGAGACATTGAGCGCGTTTGCAAGTTTTACAGCTTCTGTGGCTCTGGGAACAGTGCCCGCTTTTCTCATGCTTGACACTGTGGTTTCCGAAACACCCATTTTGTTTGCAAGCCAGCGGTATGTCGTGTTTTGTTCTCTTCGTAATGCTTCGACGTTTTTCCAAAAGACCATACTCTGATTATACAAAGGTAAAATGCTAATTTCCGTAGTTTTTCTATTGAATAGTGCGTTTTTAAGTAGTATATTTAATAATAACTACGAATATTCGTAGTTATTATTAAATTAATATAGGAGAAAAAAATGAAAAAGATTTTTTATGTTCGACTTGCGGCTTTTGTCGCAACTTCATCATTGTTCTTGGCCTCATGCGCTTCAACAAATTCTGTTGGAGTTAACTCAAAAAAAACTGAAGCCAATATTGTTGACTGGTCAAATAGGAATCTTGACGCCGAAGCCAAACCGGAGTGGCTTAAAAAATTGGTGTGCGGAAATTCTGATTTATTTAAAAATGAATTTGGAGTTGAGAAAAGCGCTATAGTAAAATATGGAATCGCAGGAGCAAAAACACGCGACGCTTCGATTGCCGCCAGCCGAGTGAATTATAACGCCATGAGAGCGGAAGAGTTAAAAACAAAGGTTGTTTCAGAAGCCGCCTCGACTCTTGACAATGAAGGTTATACCGAAGCGACTTCTAACGCCGCGACTCTTGCTAAAGTTGACTTAAGCGGCCACCAATTGGTGACACAGTTTTGGCAGAAGATTGAAAGCTATGACAAAGAAAGCGACGAAACGACGACGGAATTTATATGCTATTCTGTATATAAAATTTCAAAAGAAGATTGGGTAAAAACGTTAAAAGGATTTTTGGCCCAGGTAATCCCCGCTCTTCCCGATTCGCAAGCTCAGGTAAAAATGGCCCAGACAATCCAGTCTTTGTATGATGATACGGCGAAAGAAAAGGAAGTGAGCCAGCAAGTGGCTTTAGCCCAATTCAAAGCTCAAGAGGAAGACGCTCGCGCAAAACAAGCCCAGGCTGCCGCGCAAGTTGCGCAAGCTAATTCTGCGGCAACCGTTGCGCAAGCGAAACAGGCGTCAAATAACGTTGATTGGATGAGCGCGCTTTCGACAGCGACGAACATATTGTTCTAAGAAGAATAAGAACGTGAAAAATTTTTATAAATCGCTTGTTTGCGTTTTAATTTTCATGTTTGTGTCCGGGCTTTGTTTTGGAAAGAGCAAAAAAAAGGATTCCAAGGCAAAGTCCGACGCGCCGCTTTGGCTTACGGACACTGGCCGCTATTCTGTTTTTCCTGACAGCAATTTTGTCTCTTCTTTTGCAAACGGAAGCTCCGCCGACGAAGCCAAAGAAAAAGCGTTGGCGGAAATTTCGCATGGAATAAAGACTAGCGTTTTGGCTGAAACAAAGCGCCGATATTCTATGGGGCAAGAAGGGGACTCCACTTCGGAAAGGTTTTCCATAGACGAAAACCAAAAAATTCACTCAAAAAATATTCTTTACATGTCTGAATGGACAACGCCGTATTATGATTCCTCAATGGGAATGTATGCTTGCGTTGCTTACATAAACAGAAGAAAGGCTTTTGAGTATGTTCGTCCTACGCTGGACAAAGCAAAAGAACTGTTTCCCGATGCTTATCAAAAAGCGCTTTCGCAGGATGATGACTTTAAGAAAATTGTCGGCATTAAGCGGAGCCAGAATTTGTTAAAAGATTTCTATTCCGTTTATGATTTTGCTCGCTTTATACAGCCAAGCGCGGCAGAAGACTATTATGACATTGACTTGCTTTACGGCAAGACTTTTGTCAGGTTGAGTGAATTGAAGTCAAAAGTTGTAGTTCGCGTTCTCACTCGCGGAGACGCAAATGTCGAAGCGAAAGAATGTCTAAAAAAAGTTTTGAGCGACGCAGGCTTTGGGGTGTCGGATCTCGATTCCAATTATACCGCGTTGTTAGAAACTTCAATGGAGATTGCAAAGAAGGAAAAAGTCTTCTTGGCTTATCCATCGATTTCTGTCGAGGTAAGAAAGACTAATGACGGACAGCTTGTCGGATCTTATTCTAGTAAGTTGGAAAAATGCGCCGGCTTTGACATGAATGGTTCCAAGCAAAAGGCCGAATTTGAAATAAAAAAGGATTTGGAAGATAATTTTATAAACAAACTATAAGAGGTTTTTATGAAAAAGAAGTTTTTGTTTATCGCTTTGTTGGCAGTTATGGGAGCCGCTCTTTTTTGTCAGTCCACTGACTCTAGGAAGGGCTATTTTAAATTGGCGTGGGGGTCTTCTGTTGACGACGCGAAAAACGCTGGGTACAAGTTGACAAAAGATACTGGAGGTGGGCTTGATGCAATGTGGTCGGATTCAGTTGACCTTTATCGAGTTGTGTCAAATGAAAAAATTGTTAAGTCTCTTGCGTTTGCATACTATAAAGGAAAATTATTTTGGGTTTTTGAGTCCGTTCAAATGCAAAATGTTCAGGCAAAACTTGAATCCCGGTATGGTAATTTTAAGAAAAAGGGCATAAACAAAGACGGCGGAGCCTACGCAGACTGGGTGATGAATGCAAATCAAAAGATTGATTCGTTTTCAATCCTTATCACCCCAAAATCTAACGGAATTGTTGAAGTTACGATGCAGGATTGGAATGTTTATAAAAGGCTGAATAAAGCTGTTCAAAAATTTGTTGAAGGCGGCAATGACCTTGTTTCCGCTTTTGAAACGCTGGCAAAAAAACTTGTGGATACAGGCGCCGACAAAGTTTCGACTTATGCGATAATAAAACTTTCTTCTGACTTTAACAATGCCCAATACGATGAATACATCACGGACATTCTGACGGAAGCTATTTTCAATACTGGCTCTGTGAAAATCATCGAGCGCGGAAATCTTGAAAAAATTATCAAAGAGCAGAAACTTCAGGCGAGCGGCTTGATTGACGAGCGAACCGCAAAAGCCGTCGGAAAAATTTCAGGCGCGGATTACGTTTGCTACGGCTCTGTAAAGGATATAGGTCAGAAGTTCACAGTCAGCGCTCGCGTGGTCGATGTTGAGACTGGCGAGATTTGCGCGATGAGTCGCGATACAATTGAAAAGGATGAATATTTGCTTGGTTCGTCAGGTGGTGCTTCTGGTTCCAGAGCGTTTGCCTCCCCGAGCCGTTCTTCCGGCAAGCCTGTGAAAACCGCTTGGACTGTTACGAAGAACAGAAATGACTTTGACGGATGTACGGTTTACACATTTAAATGTCCGTGCTCTGATGGCGCCTCCTTATTCTTTGGTTATGAAAAACGCGACAATCCGCGAGAGTCTCGTGCATGGGCTGGACAAGATTTCTTTGCAAGGGATCTTGATATAAAGCTTGATAGCGGCGCTCCAATACATAAGAAATATATTTCTAATCGAAATAATGACTGGGGACAATGGTGGTGGTATTTAAAGACTGGAACAATTCGGGTGTCTAGAGATGCAGAAAAAATTGAAATTTTCAAAGGCGGACTTTCAGATTCAAAAGATTTGTATATGTATTTCAAGAATAATGATTCGATAACCATTAGATCAGCTAATGACGGTAAAGTCCGCAATTTTCAAACCGCAGGCTTTATGGCGTTGCTTGAAGAAAACGGCATAACAGACAAAGAGATTATGTCTGCCTTTGCCAATGAATTCTAAGAGTTTACGAATCGAATTTTTCGTATTAAGCGGAAAATTCGATTCGTGTTCAATCGTTCCGCTGGCAACTTGCCATATAAGTAAATTTATAATATCTTTATTATATGAGCGTAAAATTTCTTGTGCCGGAAATTGATAGAGGCAGATGGGCTGAAGAATTAAAGGAGCAAATTCGTTCTAATGGATTAAAGTCAAAGGATTTGATTAACATTGGCGCTGAAACAAGTTACGAGCAGAAAATTAATAAATATAAAAACGGCGCGATACCGTCGATAGATTGGTTTCTATCCCTTTGCAGATTTCTTACTAGTTCGCCTGACAGTTTGTTGTTTGCAAACCCTAAGTGGGTTGAATGTGACTTTGACTTTTGGAACTCGGACATCCCGGAAAATCGGTTGTTGGGAACTTTGGACGACGTTTGCTATGTGGTTCCATTTAATGAAAATGAATATGAGGACGAGGATCAATGGAGTTATTTCAACAAACCCTGTCATAAAATAACTATCCTAAAGAATGAGCCCGACCCGTCTAAGTTTTTGGATTTCCACATTTCTGCGGAAAGATATGATTTAAACGAGCGGGTTGAAAATGGAAAAATTGTTTACCGCTTCCCTTGTGTGAACGACGAAAAAACGTCTGAGAAAATCTTTTCACTTTTGGAAAAGAAGAAGTTTTCAAACAAACAAATGCAAGCTTTGCTGGATTTAAGCTCCCAGTCCATAACAAACAGAAAAAACAAAAATGTAAAAAGCAAATGGACAATCAATGACATTTACAAACTGTCTTGGATTTTGAACGTTCCTTTTGAAGGCCTTGTCGAGATTGACTACAGAGAAGACACCCGCGAATCGGTATTTGACGCGATTGTTTATATCCTGCATTATCAAGGGGCGGAGGAAGAGAAAGACGAGGAAGCGCAGTTGGAGCGCTAAAACCTCGCCTTAATCCTCGCTTTATTCTTCTTCGTATTCAATTTCAACGGAATGCGTGGCGACAAGGTCGTCCATTTTTACGTCTAGAATGGACTCAAGCGCCAAAAGGTTGTCCAAATTAGGCATATTTTTCCCAGAGAACCAATTGTAAATTGTTTGGACATACGAAAAACCAAGCATCGCTTGGATGCGGCGCGGCGACATTCCTTTTTGCTGCATGACCGTCTTGAGCTTTTTTCCTGTTTCCGGCAAATCCAAAACGGCTTTTGAATAAACAGACTTAATCATGTAAAACTCCTTTTAAAGCTTATTGTTGGTTTTGCAATTGCATTCACTATCTACAGAGTTTACATCCAGTCCCCACATTTGTCATTAAACTTAAAATTTTGTCATTAAACTTAAAATTTACTATTTTTTTTAAAGGAATACTTTAATAACAAGGTCTCTTTGCGGGCATATAATCAGACTTTGCTAAAACAAGGAGGCTTTATGAAACAAACATTTGCAAAAAACATTTCGGCCGCCGCAATCATTATTGCGGCTTGCGCAATTACCGCTTGCTCAAATTCATCGGGGTCGGTTCCTTTCCTTCCGTCAGCTGTAGGAATTAATTCGGGAACAGGAACTGGTCAAGGCGGGGGAAGCCAGGCCGGTTTACAGGACACGGCAACGAACGAAGGCCTTAGAAATTATTTGGTTGGAACTTGGACATGCTCCGACAACGGTTTTTCGGGAGTCATAACGCTTAACTCCGACGGAAGCGGCCATATTGATGTCAAAAGATCGAATGGAGACATTGTTCACAACAGGGATTTCACTTGGACTGCATGCGTAGGCATGATGGCATCGAAGATTCTTGAAATATCTGGAACCAACGAAGGCGCGCTTGACGGAGAGCATTCAATCACAACATCGGCCGACAGCTTCAATTGATCGGCTGGTTGGCGTTCGGAATGTCCAGCAAAACCACTTGGAATAGACAATAAGCTGTTGTTTGTAAATAAATCATTTCGATTGCGCAAAAAAAATGAACGCCTTTTCGTAACAGAACGGCGTTCATTTTTTTTGTCAACAGTTAAAGAACTGCTTTAATGACAATTTGCCGTTCCCGCGTTATCCTACGCGCAGAATGGAGGTTGCTTATGAAACTTGTGGAAGAAAAGAGAATTAATTGCCGCGAGCCTGTGGCGGAGCCTGCGCTTCGCTTTGACGACAGAAGGCTTTCGTCTTACGTTTACGACCAATGCTTTGACGGCGTGATTTTTAACAGCGGATTATTTGGTCGAGAGCTTTTGGAACACGTTTATTCGTTCGATGACTTTGATTTTATGATGAAA